>JAZBOS010000028.1 GCA_036351255.1 Bacteroides sp. | reverse complement strand
CCCCAGCTGGAACGTGCCGTGGAAGAAGCCCTGAAATTGATTGAAACCGAAGGCATCGAACTGAAGCCTGAGCCTGCTCCGCCCATCAGGTATCGCAGGCCCGAACGCCGTGACTAATTAAAAACACCATCGTATGCCAGCCGATAGTTCCGTTCAGCAACGCTTCAGCAGCCGTGCAGGGCTGCTGCTCAGTGCACTTGGAATAGCCGTAGGTACAGGCAACATCTGGCGCTTCCCCCGCATCGCTGCCCAGAACGGCGGCGATGAGGGAGCCGGTGCCCTTATCCTGGCGTGGGTAATTTTCCTTTTCCTGTGGAGTGTGCCCCTAATCATCGCCGAATATGTCATCGGGCGCAAATACCGCTTTGGCGTCGTGGGCTCTTTTGTTAAGGGAATGGGCAAACGCTATGCCTGGATGGGCGCCTTTGTAGTGTTTGTGGCCACGGCCATTGCCTTCTTTTATGCCGTGATCGTAGGCTGGGCTATGTTTTATTTCTTCCAGATGCTTTTCTTTCCACTCCCTGGAAATACTGCTGAAGCCACCATGGTGTGGGATTCCTTTCAGAACAGCCTCTGGCCCTTTGTCCTGCACTTTGCGGCAGTAGTCATTGGTGCCTGGGCCATCTTTAAAGGGGTCAGGTCCATTGAAAGGGTGAATAAAGTCCTGATCCCGGTGCTGATCCTGATCATTCTCGCTGCGGTGATACGTGCCATAACCCTGCCCGGTTCTGGAAAGGGGATCGCTTATCTTTTCCGTGTGGACTGGTCGCAGTTGAGTACCCCGGGAGTTTGGCTGCAGGCACTCACGCAGAATGCCTGGGATACAGGTGCAGGTTGGGGACTGTTTATTGCCTATGCTGCTTACATGCACGCCAGGCACGGCACGGTGAAGAATGCCTTCATCACCGGTTTAGGCAACAACTTCATTTCGCTGATTATGGCCATCATGATCTTCGGAACCGTCTTCTCGGTATTACAGCACGGCTATGGTTACAGCGACAGCGAAGTGCTGGGAGTCATGCAGACCAGCGGCCCGGCAAGCACAGGGCTTACCTTTATCTGGTTGCCACAACTCTTTGCCCGGATGGGGGCCGGCAAGCTGCTGTCCATCTTCTTCTTTCTCGGCCTGGCCTTTGCCGGATTTTCTTCGCTGATCTCCATGCTAGAGCTGGCTTCCAGGACACTGGTTGACAGGGGAATCAAGAGGAAGCAGGCGGTGTTGATTGTGGCCGTGGTGGTTTACCTGCTGGGCATTCCTTCGGCCATGAGCCTTGATATTTTAAGCAATCAGGACTTTGTCTGGGGCCTGGGACTAATGGTTTCGGGGGTATTCATTGCCCTTTTCCTGGCAAAATATGGCTTGGCCAAACTGAGGGCGGAAACAGAAACGGCACCCGGCGATTGGCCGCTGAGCAAGGGATGGGAATACCTGATCCGATTCTTTGTCCCGGCAGCTGGGGTCATCCTGCTTTCCTGGTGGCTTTGGCTGACCATCACAGAATTTGCACCAGGCGAATGGTTTAACCCCCTCAACACCTTCAGCCTGATGACGGTGCTGTTGCAGTGGGGCATCGTGATAGGTTTACTATTGCTTTTTAATAAGAATATCGGCAAGCTGTATTCAGAGTAAAAGAAAAAATCTATCTTTGCAATGCTTAACCATTGAAATTCAGCAATTAAAGATTCATTTAAACTGACGATAATTCTATTATATTTTTCCATTAACCTTAAAGAATCCAAAACGTAAAACACATGAGAAAGTTTTTTTTAGTATTAATTCCTGCCCTTATGCTTATGTCAGGCTGTAAAGAGCAAACCAAACCTGTTGAGAATCCATTCTTTGCAGAGTGGGATACTCCTTTTGGGGTACCACCTTTTGATCAGATCGACAATGAGGACTTCCTTCCGGCTTATGAGGAAGCTATTGAGCAACACAAAGCCGAGATTGATGCCATCATAAACAATCCTGAGGAGCCTACCTTCGAGAACACCATTGTGGCCTACGATCAGGCCGGTGAGTTGATGAGTAAGGTAGGTGCCGTGTTTGGCGGTCTCCGTGGTGCCAACACCAACGACAGGCTGCAGGAGATTGCCCGTGAGACCACGCCTATGCTGACGGCTCACAGCAATGAGATCCGGATGAACCAGGACCTCTTTGGCCGCATCAAGGCCGTTTATGATAAGCGTGAAACCCTTGAGCTTGATCTGGAGGATATGCGCCTGGTTGAGAAGATCTATCAGGATTTCGAACGCGGTGGAGCCGCCCTGCCCGAAGCGCAGCGTGAAGAGCTCAAGAAGCTGAACGAGCGTATGAGCATGATTTCCCTGCAACTGAGTGAAAATTCATTAAAAGAGAACAATGGTTTTAAATTGATCATTGAAGACGAAGCAGACCTGGCTGGTCTGCCCCAGGATGTGATCAATGGGGCTGCTGCATTAGCTGAAAGGGAAGGACAGGCAGGCACATGGATGTTTGACCTCTCCAAGCCCAGCTGGATTCCTTTCGTGACCTTCTCTGAGCGCCGCGACCTGCGCGAAAAGATCTACACAGCATATTTCATGCGTGGCAATAACGACAATGAAAACGACAACAAGGCCCTTTTTGCCGAACTGATGAAACTGCGCCAGCAGGCCTCTAAAATCCTGGGTTTTGACAACTATGCCCAATATGCCGTCGACATCAACATGGCAGAAACCCCTGAGAATGTTTATAATTTCCTTTACCAGGTCTGGGAACCTGCCCTGGAACGCGCCAAGGAAGAACGCGATGACATGCAGGCCATTATTGACCATGAAGGCGACGATTTCGAACTGGAATCCTGGGACTGGTGGTATTATGCCGAGAAAGTCCGCAAGGAAAAGTACGATCTGAACGAGGAAGAACTGAGGGCTTATTTGCCCATCGACAATGTTCGCGACGGAGTATTTTATGTGGCCAACCAGCTCTATGGCCTGGAGTTCATCCAACGTGAGGACCTACCTGTTTATCATGAGGAAGTGGAAACCTTTGAAGTAAAAGATCAGGACGGAAGTCACCTGGCAGTGCTTTACATCGACCCCCATCCACGGCCTAGCAAGCGCAGCGGCGCCTGGTGCGGTACTTTCCGCAGGGGCAGCTATAAAGATGGCGAACGCATTGCGCCTGTGGTCACTATGGTGATGAACTTCTCCAGCCCCTCAGGCGACAAACCTGCTTTGCTGAGCTGGGATGAAGTGGAAACCTATTTCCATGAGTTCGGGCATGCATTGCACAACTTCTTCGCTGATGGCCAATATGACCGCACCTCACGCAGCGTGCCGCGCGACTTTGTAGAGTTGCCTTCACAGGTGATGGAAAACTGGGCTGGCGAGCCTGAAGTCCTTAAGGAATATGCCCGTCATTACGAAACCAACGAGCCGATGCCCGATGAACTGATCCAGAAGCTGAGAAATGCCCAGCATTTTAACCAGGGCTTCATCAATGTGGAATACACTGCTGCTGCTATCCTCGATATGGACTGGCACACAGCTGACCACAGCGGCGACATCGATGTGAATGCTTTTGAAAAGGCCAGCATGGATCGTATTGGTCTTATCGATGAGATCGTTCCCCGTTACCGCACTACCAACTTCGGTCACATCCATGGCACGGGCTATGCCGCAGGTTACTATGTATACCTCTGGGCTGGTGTATTGGATGCCGATGCCTTCTATGCATTCAAAGAAAGCGGCGACCTGTTCAATCCTGAACTGGCAGCACGCTTCCGTGAATACGTTCACGCCAAGAACTCCCTTTATGAGGGTATGGACGCTTACGTCCGTTTCCGCGGGCAGGAGCCTACTATTGATGGCCTGCTGAAGCAAAGAGGATTGGATTAATTTTTTCGGAATAATGTGAATAAAAAGGGCGCTCCGTTTGGGGTGCCCTTTTTTAACCAGTTATTCTGCAAAAGTTTTGTAAGAAATCACTAACTTTAATATTACTTTTGCTGCAACGAATGGGTTAATATGTCCAAACACCTGCCTGCCATATTGTTTGCCGCCCTGGCCAATGTATTGCTCCTGGTGCATGCTGTGATTCCACACCATCACCACGGCGATATGGTGTGCTTTGAAATGGAGCATTGTACGGCTTGTGAGATGACCCATACCGTTGAATGCGATGGTAGCCATGACCCAGATCTGCCTGTTGATAAAGAAGATGGCTGTTGCGTGCTCGATGAGATGGTGATGTTCCATCCTGATGGTTTGAGGGATTATCTGGAAGTTGTCGGACATCCCTCCGAACTGAAATACCCAGCAGGTTTCCAGTGTCCGCTCATTCCCAATTCAAATTTTCCCTTCAATTTTTCCCTTCAACTTCCCTTTCGACAACATCCACCGGATTTCTCAATCCTTGCTTGCAGAGCAACCCAAACCCCGGGTTTGCGCGCACCCCCCATTGTTTAAATGTTTTGAATCCAGTTTTTTCGTGAGAGGCATCTGAGCCCTCCGGATAATCCATTATTTCAACTCATTTAAACGAAATCACAATGAAAAATCTGTTTTTTATCCTTACCCTATTAGGCATGCTTTGCGCTGCCTGCGGCGGTTCTACTACCCCCAATGACTCCCATTCCCATGGTGATGGCACTACCCACGAGCACAATATGGATAGCGACCACGATGACGACCATGCCCATCCAGTCCCTGAGCAGGAGCGCTTTGTGCCGGATGAACACGAAAGCAATCAAGAACATGAAGGCGACGGTGATCACGATCATATTCATGAAGGGGAGGCACACAGCCACGATGATCATTCTGTCCACACCCATTAAAGCCCTGGATTTTATGGGATAGTATCCTTTTCTGGAGGCATGCGCTTCCCGGATTTCCATGTTTTATTGCTTGTTTGCTAAAAAATCATTCCAAGATGTACAAGAACTTTTTTTTACTGTTTTTGCTGGTCCTGACGCTGCCTGCCTGCAAGCGCAATGAGGCCGTCGACGAACATTCGCACGATGAAGTTTTCCTTTATTTGACTGCCTACAGTGAGTACTTCGAGGTCTTTGCCGAGGCGGCCCCCTTTGTTGTCGGTCAGCCATCAGAGATCTATGCCCACTTTACCTGGCTGGAGGATTTCAAACCCCTGGAAAATGCCGTAATTACAATGAACCTGGTGGTAGGTCGGGAAGGCATCCGGCAAACTCTGGATACGCCTGTGAGGAAGGGCATTTATTCCTTCCAGCTAAAGCCTGTGCTTGCCGGGAAAGCCCGGGTGTACTTTGAGATTAAAACCCAGGATGAGGAATACCGCCTGGATGTCCCGGAGGTGACGGTGTTCGACGACGCCCATGACGCCATCCATAAAGCTGAAGGCATGGTGATCCAAGACCCCAATGCCATCCTGTTCACCAAAGAGCAGTCGTGGAAAGTAAACTTTGCCACAGAATCTCCCCGTCAGGAGGCCTTTGGCCAGGTTATTAAAACCTCGGCTCGGGTGTTGCCTGCCCAAGGCGATGAGGTGATCATCCCTGCCAGGACTAGCGGTCTGGTGCAGTTTGGCTCAGGGGTGCTGACCGAGGGTATGAGGGTGAGCGCTGGAAAATCGCTGATGAGCATCTCTTCCGGGAACCTCGCCGACCAGAATATGGGCGTCCGACTGGCCGAGGCCAGCAACACTTATGAGCAGGCCCGACTTGATTTGGAAAGGGCAGAAAAACTGGCCGCCGATCAGATCGTCTCAGAGCGAGAACTGCTCCAGGCAAGGACCAGTTTTGAAAACGCCAGGCTGGTATATGATAACCTCAGTCGTCATTTCAGCCAGGCAGGGCAGTCGGTGGCCAGTCCTTACTCCGGGGTGATCAGGCAGGTGTGGGTTCAGCAGGGACAGTATGTGGAGACCGGACAGCCCCTGGTCAGCATTCTGAAAAACAAGCGGCTGGTGCTGCATGCCGATGTTTCACAACGTTATGTGCGAGACTTGCAATCGCTGGTCAGCGCAAATATTCGTTTCCCAGGACAGGAAAAGGTCTTCTCGCTGGAACAGCTTGGCGGCAAGATCCTTTCCGTCGGTCAGGCCACCAATGACGACAACTTTCTGATCCCTGTAAACCTGGAAGTAAACCAAACCGGCGAGCTGCTTCCCGGCGGGTTTGTGGAGCTCTTTCTTGTAGCACGCAGCGAGCAGGAAGTCATTACCATTCCCCAAGATGCCGTCCTCGAAGAACAGGGCACTTATTATGTGTTTGTGCAGCAATCGCCTGAACAGTTTGTGAAGCGTGAAGTCAGGCCCGGTGCAAGCGATGGGCTTCGTACTGAAATTTTGGAAGGCCTGAAAATTACAGACCGCGTGGTAAGCCGCGGGGCTGTGTGGGTAAAACTGGCCCAGTCGTCTGCAGCACTCGATCCTCACGCCGGTCACGTACATTAAAATCGAAGTCCTATGCTGGATCATATCATAAAGTTTTCTCTAAATAATCGTTTCCTTATTCTGTTGGGTGCAGCAATTCTTCTGGTTTGGGGCCTTTACACCGCCAACCGCATGGATGTGGATGTGTTTCCCGACCTTACTGCACCCACGGTGGTGGTAATGACCGATGCCCACGGGATGGCGGCTGAAGAAGTGGAGCGCCTGGTGACTTTTCCCATCGAAACTTCGGTAAACGGGGCTACCGGCGTGCGCCGTGTACGATCGGCTTCTTCCCAGGGCTTTTCCTTTGTCTGGGTGGAGTTCGACTGGGGTACCGACATCTTTCTGGCGCGGCAGATCGTCAGCGAGAAATTGATTACGGTGGCTTCCGAAATGCCTTTTGGCGTCAGCCAGCCTGTCCTTGCCCCGCAGTCGAGCGTCATGGGCGAGATCCTTTTTATCAGCGTCCAGGCCGATAGTACCTCCATGATGGAGCTGCGCACCCTGTCCGACTGGATCATCAAACCCCTCCTGCTGGCTACCAGCGGGGTTTCACAGGTGACCATCATCGGGGGCGATTATAAACAATACCAGGTGCTTGCCGATCCCCAGCGGCTAAAGTTCTACGATGTCGCCCTGAATGAGCTGGCTGATGTTTGCCGCGACTTCAGCAACAACTCCACCGGTAGTGTGCTTCGCCAGCACGGCAATGAATATGTGGTTAGGGGTCTGGCCCGCAGCAATGATCTGGAAGAATTGAGCAATTCGTTTATCCGTTCGCAGAACGGAAGGCCCATCCGGGTGCGCGATGTGGCCGAAGTGGTCATTGGCCCTTCCGTGAAGATGGGCCACGGCTCGAAGAACGCCAGCCCCGCCGTAATCATCTCCGTATCGAAGCAGCCCAATGTGAATACCCTCAACCTCACCCGCAGACTGGAGGAGAATATTGCCACCATCCAGGAAACCCTGCCCCCCGATGTGGAGATCGACACCTCAATCTTCCGCCAGGCCGACTTCATTGAGCAATCGGTGAAGAACGTCCAGAACGCACTGCTGGAAGGGGCTGTCTTTGTAATCGTCATCCTTTTCCTTTTCTTGGGAAGTTTCCGCACCACCATCATTTCCCTGCTGGCCATTCCCTTGTCGCTGCTGGGCGCCGTACTGGTGCTCAATGCATTGGGTCTTAGTATCAACACCATGAGCCTCGGTGGGATGGCTATTGCCATTGGCTCCCTGGTGGATGACGCCATCATTGACGTGGAGAACGTCTACAAAAGGCTGCGTGAAAATTTCCGTAAGCCCGCCGGGGAACAGCAGTCAAAGTTCAGGGTAGTCTTCGAAGCCTCCAAAGAGATTCGCGCCTCCATTCTCAATGCCACGCTGATTATCATTGTTGCCTTTATTCCCCTGTTTTTCCTTTCGGGAATGGAAGGCCGTATGTTAAGACCATTGGGGATAGCCTATATCGTTGCCCTTTTTGTCTCGCTGATCGTAGCCATGACCCTTATACCTCTGCTGTGTAAGCTGCTGTTATCCGATGATCGCTATCTTTCCAGGTATGAAAAGGATCGCTGGCTGGTAAGAAACCTCAACCAGGGCTATCAAGGTTCTCTGCAATATGCTTTGAAGCACAAGAAGGCAGTGCTTATTTCAGCCATTGCACTCTTCCTGATTTCCCTGGGGGTCTTTTCCACCCTGGGCCGGTCCTTCCTGCCCGAGTTTAACGAAGGTTCTCTGACCATTGGTGCAGTGAGCCAGCCCGGAACCTCCCTCGATCAAAGCAATGAGATCGGAAACCTCATTGAGCAGGAACTGCTTGCTATCCCGGAAGTGACCAGCACTTCACGGCGGACGGGCAGGGGAGAGCTGGATGAACATTCACAGACGGCCAACAGCGCCGAGATCGATGTCAATTATGAACTCAATGGGCGCAGCAATGAAGCCCTTGAGGCCGAAGTGCGTGAACGCTTGTCGGGCATTCCCGGCATCGCCTATATGGTGATGCAGCCTCTGGGCCACCGCATCGACCATATGCTCTCGGGCACCAGCGCCAACATCGCCATCAAGATCTTCGGCACTGACCTGGGCAGGATGTATAATGTTGGCAACCAAATTGCAGCCGCCATCAACGGCATCGAAGGACTGGTGGATGTCAACGTTGAGCAACAGGTCGAAGTTCCCCAGCTGCAGATCAGGGCCAATCGCGAGATGCTGGCACATTATGGCATCACCATCGGTGAATTTAACGAATTTGTAGAGCTGGCTTTCTCGGGCGAGCGCCTGGGCGATATTTACGAAGGACAGCAGCGTTTTGACCTGATCGTCAGGCTGAACCAGGATTATACCCAAACGATGGAAGGTTTCCGCAATGCCCTGATTGACAACCGCGATGGGCGTAAGGTACCGCTTGAGCAGGTGGCAGAAATCGTATCTGCCACAGGCCCCAGTTCCATCAGCCGTGAGAACGTGCAGCGCAAGCTGGTGGTATCAGCCAATGTGGCTGGCAGGGACTTGCTGGGCGCCGTGAAAGACATCCAGCAGGAAATCGGTCAGCACATTGATTTGCCCGAAGGCTACCGCATTGAGTACGGCGGGCAGTTCGAAAGTGAAGCCAGGGCTTCGCAAACCCTGCTGCTCACGTCAATAATGGCGATTTTTATAATCTTCCTGCTGCTCTACCAGGAGTTCCGCAACCTGAGGCTTGCCGGCATCATCCTGATCAACCTGCCGCTGGCACTTATCGGTGGGGTATTCTCCATTTTTTTTACCTCGGGCATCCTGAGTATCCCGGCCATCATCGGCTTCATCACCCTCTTCGGTATCGCTACCCGCAACGGAATCTTGCTGGTCTCTCGTTACCAGCACCTTTTAGAGGAAGGCATTACCCTGAAGGAAACGGTTATCCGCGGCTCCATCGACCGCCTCAACCCCATCCTGATGACAGCCCTCACTGCAGCCCTGGCTCTCATCCCCCTGGCCTTGCAGGGGCACCTCTCGGGCAATGAGATCCAGAGTCCCATGGCCAAGGTGATCCTCGGTGGATTGCTCACTTCAACCCTGTTGAATATTTATGTGGTCCCGGTGGTGTTCAGCCTGATGCGCGAGCGTACCATTAAAAATGAAAAGGAGTTATGAAACATTTAATAGGTCTTATTTTCTTGTTCTTTTCCCTGCAGTCTGTGATGCTTAGGGCCCAGGGGCCCGTTGATGCCATTTTGCAGGAAGTGGAAACTAACAATACTACCCTGGCAGCCATCCGCGACCAGTTGGAGGCTTCCAGGGTGGCCAACCGAACAGGCATCTTTCTTGCTGATCCCCAGGTGGATCTTTACCTGCTAAATAACTCAAGCGAAAACATCCGGCGGACGAACTTCCATCTGATGCAGCCCCTTGATCTGTCTACCCTGCTGGGTAGGCGAAACCAGCTCTCGGTGGCTAAAAACCAGCAGCTTGATTATCAGTACCTCATTTACCGGGAGCAAATCCTGCTGGAAGCCCATCACCTTGTGGTTGACCTGATCTATTACCATGCCCTGGGCAGGGAACTGGAGAAACGGCTGCAGCACGCAAGGGATATTGCTAAGGCTTACCAGGCCATGCTGGATGCAGGTGAGGCCAACATCCTGGATTACAACAAGGCCCAGATCAACCTGTTTAACGCTGAGAAAGCAGCCGAGCTTAACCAGATTGAATTAAAGACAATGCTTGATGAACTGCAGGTCCTCAATGGCGGCCAGGCTATTGCTTTCACCCTCGAGGAATTCCCGGCAGCGGTTATTCCGGAAGATTTCCAGGATTTGGTTGAAACCGGATTTCAGCAAAACCCTGTGCTGCGTATGGCCGGGCAGGAGGTCACCATCAGCCGGCAGGAAGAGCGCCTGGCCCGTTCAAGTTACTGGCCGGGCATCACTGCGGGGTACATGATGGAAGCTCTGCCCACCGAGCGTTTTTCAGGTTTTGGCATGGGCCTTTCAATTCCCCTGTGGGAGAACAAAAATTCCATTAAGCAAGCCCGCCTGCAAACCCTGGCTATTGAGCAACAACAGCAAGACCTAAGGGTAAGGTATTTGGGCCGCTACAGAAGCCTTTACGAACAGGCAAAATCCCTTCGGGAAGCCTCGCTAAACTATCATGATAATCTCAATGTTTTCAATCATTCTGAGCTCCTGATGAAAGCCCTTGAAGCGGGACAGATTTCCCTGATCGACTACCTGCTTGAGCTTGGATTTTATTATGAAACGGTGAACCTTTCGCTCGAAACGGACCGTCAGCTCCATATGGTATTGGCTACCATGGAGCATTTTGTTCAGTGAAGGATTAGCATGCAGGGGTACGTTCACATTTGAACATTTACTGTTCAAAATCGCACATTCTGGATCCCAGTGTGTTATTATATGATTGTTTAATATCTTCATTTATAAGTGTGTATTGAAAATGGTTCAATAGTTGATGTTCTTTTAGTTTAAAAACAAGTGAACCATTTATCCAAGCAACTTTTATGAGAACAATCATCGTGCTTCTTCTTTGTGCAACGACCCTTCATGGGTTTTCCCAGAATGGCAGCAAGAAGGAATACCGTGCGACCCGTTTAACTGGCGTTGCCCCTGTTATTGACGGCATCCTCGAAGAGGAAGCCTGGCAACAGGGGGTATGGGAAGGGGGTTTTACGCAGTATGAACCCTATAATGGAGGAGAGGTTTCTCAACCTACCGGGTTCCAAATATTGTTTGATAATGACAACCTCTATGTTGCCATCAGGGCCTACGATGCCAGCCCTGATAGCATAGTGAAACGGCTTACTCGCCGCGACAGCGAGGATGGCGACGGGGTAGGGATTGCTTTCGACAGCTATTTCGACCAGCGTACTGCGTTTGTTTTCGGGGTGACCGCCAGTGGGGTGAAGTATGACTGGATCCTGAGCAATGACGGTGAAAATGAGGATAGGACCTGGGATCCCAACTGGTGGGTGAAGACCAGCATAAATTCCGGGGGCTGGGTGGCCGAGATGCGAATTCCGCTGAGCCAGGTCCGTTTTGAGGAGGACGGTAATGGAACATGGGGACTCCAGGTTTTCAGAAGCATTCACCGGCATAAGGAATTGGATTTCTGGAACCATATCCCCAAAGATGCACCCGGTTTGGTCAGGCATTGCGGGCTGCTGAAGGGCCTTGAGAACCTCGAACCCCGCAAAACCCTTGATGTTACTCCCTATACAGTGGCATCTGCTTCCCGCTATCCTGCCGAGGAGGACAACCCCTTTTCTACCGGTAAAGACAGCCAGCTGAAAGCAGGCCTTGATGCCAAAGTGGGCATTACCAATAACTTCACGATGGACTTGACCCTGAACCCCGACTTCGGACAGGTGGAAGCTGACCCTTCGCAAGTGAACCTCTCTGCCTATGAGACTTTCTTTGAAGAGAAAAGGCCTTTCTTCATTGAAGGACGTAACATTTCCAATTTCTCCCTGGGTATCGGGGATGGAGGACTGGGCAACGATAACCTGTTTTATTCGCGCCGCATAGGCCGCAGGCCCCAGGGAGATGTCAGTGTCAATGGCGATGCTTATGTCGATCGCCCGCCCTTTACGCGTATCCTGGGTGCCGCCAAAGTCACCGGCAGGAACGACCGGGGGCTTTCCATAGCCTTTATTGAATCTGTAACAGCTGAAGAAACCGCTGCCATTGATGTCAATGGCCAGCGCACGGAGGAAACCGTTGAACCCCTGTCCAATTTCTTTGTTGGGCGCCTGCAGAAAGAAACCAATGAAGGGAACACCATTTTCGGGGCCATCCTTACCGGTGTCCACCGGAAACTCGATAGCAATCTTGAAACCCAGATGCATCGTGAAGCTTATTCCGGGGGATTTGATTTTACCCAGTATTTTAAGGAAAAGTCTTGGATGTTTAACGTCAATCTGGCTATGAGCCACGTGGAAGGCGATGAAGAGGCCATCCTGGAAACCCAGCGCTCTTCTGCCCGTTATTTCCAGCGTCCCGATGCCAGCCATGTCAGTCTTGATCCCAGCCGGACTTCCCTCACAGGATCCGGCGGGCGAATGCAATTCCTTCGCCTGGGCGGGGGACACTGGATTTATATGGCTGCCGTGGTATGGAAATCCCCTGAATTTGAGATCAACGACCTGGGTTATATGCGCGAAGCCGACCAGATCATCCCCATCGTCTATGCTGGTTTCCGCCAATGGGAACCCGGTAGTTTTTATCAGTCATACAGCCTGAACCTTTCTGTTTATGGGGGCTGGAATTTTGCCGGAGAACGTATTGCCCTGGCTCTGAACCCCAATGGAAATATCCTCTTTAAAAATTACTGGCAGTTCAGTGCCGGCGGCGAATACAGCCACGACATCGTCTCCATGAATCATTTGCGTGGCGGCCCTTCCTTAAAGCTTCCCAATGCCGGTAATATATGGGTCGGCCTGAGAACTGATAACAGGAAGAAATGGTATGTGGGTTTCAACAACAGCCTGGCTTTTGCAGCGGAAAAATACCAGCGGCATCTGAATTTTTCACCATACCTTACCTACAAGCCTTTTGATAATGTGAGCTTTTCGCTGAACCCTTATTTTTACGATGGTTTTGAAAACCTGCAATACGTAAATGAATTGGATTTCAACAGTCAGTCAAGGTACGTCTATGCCACCATTAACCAGCAGGTGGCAAGCCTTTCGTTCAGGGTTAACTTTACCATTCTTCCCGATCTTACCATCCAGTATTGGGGTCAACCTTTTGTTGCCGCAGGAAAGTACACTGATTTTAAATATATTACCAACCCCCAGGCAAAAGATTTCCACGACCGCTACCAGGCATACCTGCCTGCCCAGGTTTCCTGGGATGAAGACGATTATTACATCAACGAAGACCTTGAAGGAGATTATGATTACAGTTTTGAAAAACCAGACTTTCACTTTCGTGAATTCCTCTCAAACCTGGTGATCCGCTGGGAGTATAGCCCGGGATCAACCCTTTTCCTGGTGTGGAGTCAAAACCGGAATGCGTTTGATAATAACGGAGAAATGGACTTCTATCCCGATGCCAGAAATTTGTTTAAAGAAAAGGGTACCAACATTTTCCTGGTCAAATTAAGCTACCGGATCGGGATGAAATAATCCGGTTCATCCTGGCATTCTTTTTATACTTGGCGGGAGATTCAGCAGAATTTCCCGCCTTTTTCATTTAAAGCCAGTTCTGTTTTAAGAGATGGCATCTTCTTACTTCAACCATAGTTTAACCGGTGTTTAACCGGTTTTAAACGGTTAAACACCGGTTAAACACCGGTTAAACACAGAATTTGGAAAGAAAAAGGTTAGAATCAGCCAAAAGGGTTTTGGGAATGTCGGCCTGAATGTAATTCTGTTGGTTCTGCTACCCTATTTTTTGGTGTGATATAGAAAGAAAAGGGGCGGTCCGGTTTATTCGGGGCTGCCATTGAATGATCCTGCCTTTTTGATATTCCATTTCGTTGCTGGATAGAGGGACCATGGTATAGGTTTGGTCGGGTTTTAGTCGTTTTAAAACGACTAAAACCCGACTAAAACCCGACTTAACTCCCTCTTTGGGGTCAATTGTCACACTATTTTCAATGAGAACCCTGGCTGCTGTTGAAGGAATAAATACCTCTGGAAAAGGATAGCGTTCCTTAGTGGGAAGGGGGAAATGAACAAGACTGCCGTTCTGTTTTTCGGCAGCCTTTTCCGGGTTTATTCTTTTTCGAAGACCTGCTGAGGCTCTCCGGCCCGGATGCTGTTCAGACTGGTGAACTTCAGTGTTCCGGGTGATTTGTTGCCGGGCACTTTGATCACCTTGGGGATGCCGGGCAACAGGTCAAAGAAGTTATCCGAAAGGCGGATGCCTTCGGTTTCGGTGGCAATGGAAAGCCCCTGGATCAGACCTTTGGATCGCAGTTCAATCTCGTATTCTCCATCCACGCGCGTTACCCGGTAATCAAGGCGAACCGGCGGGAACTCCATATCTTTTGGCAGGAAGGGTGCATAGTGGTTCTCGTGGTCAATGCCCTCGCCGGTGATATGGGTGTGGAGAATCCATTCCTTAACAGGCTCGCTGAAAAGGCTTTGCAGGCTGGTTTCAAAGGCCACCTGGCTTTGATTGGGTTGCACATCCAGGTCGAGGGTAACTTCTTTCAATCGCTCGCCCCCGGGTGTGATGAAAGTCAACTGAAGCTCTGCCGGAACAGCTTGTAAAAGATCAGAAACCACATAGACCTTCAGACCATCCTCTTCCAGTGCAATGCTTGCAATGACGGCCTCATTGGCATTGCGGGCAGCGTAGTGACTGGCCTTCCAGCGGCCGAAGTAATCAACCGTCGACCATGATTGCGTGGGCCAGCAGTCGTTGAGCTGCCAGTAGAGCGAGCCCATGCAGTGGGGCATGTGTCTGCGGTGTGACTCCAGGGCGGTTTTGTAAGCGAGAGCTTGCACCAGTTGGGTGACATAGGCCAGTTCTTCAAACGATTGAGTCTAGGGAAAATATTGCTCAGCATACCATTCCATCATCTGGTTGCCGCTGAATCCGGGTTCCTTCCATTCCATGCGGCTCCGCTGGCGATGGTCCAGGATGGGGGCATCGAGGTAAAGCGAATCATCACCAGCAAAATACCGGATGGTCTCCAAGGCAGGGAAGGACTGAATCCCATATTCGCTGACAAAGCGGGGCACGTTTTTCTCATAATTGCTGAAGAGTGCCTGCTGGAAATAAACGGTCCAGTCGTGTTCGTCGCCCGAGCGGCGGTCGGCCAGCGTATTGCCCACCGAGGAAGGAGATGAGGAGTGGTAGTGGGTCTTGGGATCATATTTCCAGACGGCCTCTGCAAGAATCTCATAAAAGATCTTTTCGTAGGTGCGCCAGAGGAAATCGGTCATCTCGGGGCTGTAAGCCTCATTCCAGCCCCAGTGATGCCAGCCGTGCAGATTTTCGTTGTTGCCGCACCAAAGGGCCAGGCTGGCGTGGTTGCGAAGGCGTTTCACATTGTATTCGGCTTCTTTTCGGATGTTTTCGAGATGGGCCTCATCACCGGGTTGCAGGGCGCAGGCAAACATAAAGTCTTGCCATACGAGAATCCCGTTCTCGTCACAAACCTGGTAGAATTCATTATCCGGGTAAACGGCTCCACCCCAAACGCGGACCATATTCATATGAGCGGCCACGGCATCGCCGATCAGGTGTTCGTAGCTTTCTCTCGTCAGTCTTGGTGTTAGCGTCTCAGAAGGGATCACATTGGCGCCTTTCATAAATACCGGAACCCCGTTCAGCTCAAAATAAAAACTGTGTCCAACTTCGTCAGGCTCCTGCACCAGGCGCAGGGTTCGGATGCCAAAGTCAAGTTGGAATGTATCAACAGTTTTGCCATCCTTTTCCAGGATAAACTCCACAGGGTACAAATAGGGCTCGCCCTTCCCGTTGCTCCACCAAAGTTTCGGGTTCGTTACCGGGATGGTTTGGTCAACAGGAAAGGCTCCTTCGCGCATCCCAGGCAGAGGCAGGCGGGCCACTTCCTGTCTATCCATCCGGGTGATCAGGGTATAGTCGCCGCCCTGGCTCAGTTCGAGGACCATTTTCATTTTTAGCGTTGCAAGGTTCTCTTCCAGGTTTTCGGTATAAAGGTAGGGCTCCGTAATGCGGCCGTGGCTCCAGGCTTTCAGGCTCACCGGACGCCAGATTCCACTTGTGACCAGCCTCGGTCCCCAGTCCCAGCCGTAATGAAAGGGCGCCTTGCGAGTGAAGACCACGGTTCGTTCTTCGGGAGGGGCTTGTTCATTATCGGCCGGAAGTAGGTAATCAAGTTGCTTCTGCTTTTCCAGGCCCCTTTTCACCGGCGAGTGAAAATAGATCCTCAATTCGTTCTCACCGCTTTTAAGATGGCCTTTTACATTGACCTCCCAGCCCAGGAACATATTATCAGCTTCGAGAATCATCTCTCCGTTCAGGTAAACATCGGCATAGGTGTCGAGGCCTTCAAATTCAAGGACGATCACATCCTCATCCAGCAAGGATCCCGGAACACGGAAGTGGGTAAGGTATTCCCAGTCTTCTTTTTCGACCCACTGCACCTGGTCCTCGTTATATCCAATAAAAGGATTGGGAATAAGGTTGTGATTGAGCAGGTCATCGTGTATTGTTCCCGGGACCCTGGCCTCGAGCCAGGTATCATCGCCTGCCTGGCGGAATTGCCAGTTTTCGGTCAGAAGCATTGTGCCTTTTTCGGGTTGTGAGCAGGATGCCAGAGAAAGGATAGCTATGATCAACAGGTTCAGGTTTTGGATTGAAAAGCGTCTCATGGGATATGGTTTGAGCCGGAGGCTTGCCCTCCGGGATAATTTTTCTCAAAATTAGCCCATAAAATGAAATCCGGAAGCCACAGGTCAAATTATTCAGCCATAATTCATTAAATTAGCCCCCTGAACCAAACCTACTGATATGAAGCGTAAAGTATTACCCCTGTTGCTGTTGACGGCCTTCTTTTTTGGTTTTGCCGCTGCCCGGGTCGATCATTCCATCACGGCTGCATTGGTAGAGCAGGCTGGGAGGCTTATTGGCCTTGAATTCAAAAGTGACCAGCATGAGATGATGATCCGCAGTCTGGAAATGAACCGGAACGCCTATGAGGAGATCCGGTCGTTTGAGTTGAACAATGCAGTAGCCCCCGCACTGGTATTTGATCCCCTTCCTGCAGGATACCAGCCCCCGATCCCACGGGGGGCCATCCAATGGGATATTCCTGAAGATATTCCCCTTCCTGCTGACAGAAATGAGCTGGCGTTTTATTCCATTCCTGAGTTGGCTTCGCTGATTTACAGCCGTAAGATCAGTTCAGAAGAATTGACTCAATTTTTCATTGAAAGGCTGGAGCAATATGGTGACACGCTTGAAGCCGTGGTGAGCCTCACCAGTGAGACGGCCCTGGCACAGGCCCGGCACGCTGACCGCGAGCTGGCGATGGGTCGCTATCGTGGACCGCTTCACGGCATCCCTTATGGGGCCAAGGATCTTTTGGCCGTGGAAGGCTATAAAACCACTTGGGGTGCCATGCCCTATAAAGATCAGCAAATTGAACACACTTCCACAGTGATTCGTAAGCTGGATGAAGCCGGAGCAATCCTCGTAGCCAAGCTGACCTTGGGTGCGCTGGCCATGGGCGACATCTGGTTTGGAGGTGTGACCAAAAACCCCTGGAATCTTGAGCAAGGTTCCAGCGGCTCTTCCGCTGGTGCCGCTTCAACCGTTTCGGCAGGCCTTTTGCCTTTTGCCATAGGCACGGAAACCCTTGGGAGCATTGTTTCACCTTCCACACGCTGCGGCACGACAGGCTTGCGGCCCACCTTCGGGCGGGTGAGCCGTGATGGTGCCATGGCCCTGAGCTGGAGCATGGACAAGATAGGGCCCATTGCCCGTAGCGCGTATGATTGTGCCATTGTATTGGAAGCCATCGCAGGCAAAGACCGCGGGGATGTTACAACCGTTGACGCAGCTTATGATGTGCCCCCGCGGGCAGATTTATCAAACTTCAAGGTGGGTTATATCAAGGCGTTTTTTGATGAAACCTATCCCGGCAAGGAAAATGATCAGCAGGTGCTGGCCGACCTTCAGCAGATGGGCATCGAACTGGAAGAGGTGGAATGGGACTTTTCCGTTCCGGTGTCGGCCCTCAGGATTATCCTGACGGCAGAAGCTGCTGCTGCCTTTGACGAACTTACCGTTAGCGGGCGCGACAGCCTGCTGGTGGCCCAGGGAGCTAATGCCTGGCCCAATACTTTCCGTGTGGCGCGCTTCCCCCCGGCGGTAGAGTACATTAATGCCAACAGGTTGCGGAAGATTTTGGTGGAGGAAGTCTATGCCCTGATGAAGGAATATGATGTTATTGTTACGCCTTCTTACGGAGGAAGCCAGTTGCTGGTGACCAACCTGACAGGCAATCCCTGCCTGGTGGCGCCCAATGGCTTCAATGCCAGTGGCAGCCCTACCAGCATTTCTTTCATCGGCAATCTTTTTGAAGAGGGAAAACTAGTGACTCTGGCTTCAGCATGGCAGGATTATTCAGGCCATCATCAAAAGCATCCTCCTTTATTTAAGTAGTTTGGATCCCTAATAATTTCATCCTATGGAAGTTAAACTCCCTCTATATGCCAAACTGACCCTGGTGCTATTGGGCATCGTGCTGACGGTCTTCGTGATGATTGAGGCAAAATCTGTCCTGGTGCCCCTGCTAATATCAGGTCTTTTGGCCGTGCTGGTTAGCCCCCTTACGGGATGGTTTGAACGGAAAAGAATTCCCAAGGCGATTGCTGCCATCCTGAGTCTATTGGTTTTGCTGATTCTTCTTTCCGGCCTGATTTATGTCATATACAACCAGCTGATCAGCTTTGGGTCTGACCTGGGTGCCATCGAGCAGCGGGTTGGTCAATTGATAGAACAGGTCAATGGGTTTGTGGAAAAACATATTGAGGGTTTGGTTCCCATTTCCATTGACAGCCTTAAAGACAATTTCTTTCAGTATTTAAGTGATAATATTTCTTCCATTACCCAAGGAGCTATTAACACGGCATCTTCCCTGACCATCTTGTTCATCCTGCCAATTTATATTTTTCTTTTTCTTTATTTCAGGCATTTCCTCATCGAGTTCCTGATGATGGCTTTCGCTGATAAGCACCGGGATAAGGTCAAAAATGCAACGGAAAAGATCAAGAAGGTGGTTCAGAACTATATCGTGGGGATGTTCATCGTAATCCTAATTCTTGCCACGCTTAACACCATCGCCCTGTTATTATTGGGCATCAGGCATGCCTTGATGTTTGCCCTTTTTGCTGCCATGCTAAACGTGATTCCTTATGTAGGACCCCTGATTGGCTCGACGCTTCCTATTTTATTTGCCTTGCTTACAAAAGATTCCCTGTGGTATCCAGTAGGGGTTTTCCTGTCCTTTTACATTATCCAGCAGGCCGAAGGAAATTTTTTCACCCCCAAAATCGTGGGCGGCAGGGTCTCAATGAATCCCTTTATGACCATTGTGGCTTTGTTTGTGGGCAATTTCATCTGGGGATTTACCGGAATGATTCTTTTTATTCCCGGTATGGCTGTCCTGAAGGTCATTTTTGATGAGATTCCTGGAATGGAGCCCTATGGCTTTCTCCTTGGTGATACCAGGGCAGCGAAAGACAGGAAAGACAAACGCTCGATGAAGGACAGGATTTCGAGGGTTAAGGGCCGTTTTAAGGTCTGAATCAGGACTTATTTGAGTAAAATATCGGGAGGATACCGAATTTCCTTCAGAAAAAGACCGCAAGCGGGGGCAGAATAGCCAGCCTGGCTGCGGTCTTTGCTTTCTATGATATCCGCAAAATCATTTGGCGTGATCTTCCCGAGCCCCACTTCCACCAGGGTACCAACGATGGCCCTTACCATATTGCGCAGGAAACGGTCGGCAGTGATCTCAAACCGCAGCATGCCATCTTCCTTTTCCCATTGTGCCTTACTTATTTTACACAGGAATGTTTTAACCTGGGTGTTGATTTTTGAAAAGCTTTCAAAATCTTCATAAGCTGTCAGGAGGTCAGCCGCCTGCTGCATGGCTTCGAGCTTAAGCTTTCGTTCGAACAACCAGGATCGTCCTCCCTGGAAAGGGTCTTTGCGGGTGCAGATATAATAATGATAGGTCCGGCTTAAAGCACTGAAACGGGCGTGTACATCCGGGAAAACGGCTTCAACGCGATGGATGGCAATGTCGGAAGGCAATATGCGGTTAAGCTTATAGACAAGCTGCGGGAGATTAAGCTCTTCTGGTTTCTTTTCCGTATCAAAATGGGCTGCAAAGGTCGTGGCATGGACGCCGGCGTCAGTGCGGCCTGCTCCAGTTGTTTGGACGTCTTCGCGCAGCAGGATGGACAAAGCGTTGTTGAGGGTTTGCTGCACTGTGGGCGAGCCGGGCTGGATCTGCCACCCGCTGTATACTGAGCCATCGTAACTTAACCAGGCAAAATAGCGATGAGCCATTAGGTCTTTTTTTCAGTTTTTCAGAATAAATGTAAGGAATTTTGCTGTATATGACTTTAGTCATGTTTTATTTCTGTTGATTTTTATTCTTTGCATTGATTTTTTTTATTAAATCTTGAGGTTATGGCTGAACAGGAAATGATGGTATTACTGGCCAGTGCGGCCTCCCTTGGACTCATTCACACAGTGTTTGGCCCGGATCATTATGTTCCTTTTGTAATGATGGGTAAGGCAGGCAATTGGTCGCTCCGGAAAACCTGTCTGATCACTGTTTTATGCGGGATTGGCCACGTGATGGGATCGGTGGTTTTGGGTTTGATCGGCATCGCCATCGGAATTGGCATTCATCGCATCGAACTGATTGAAGGGCTCCGTGGCAACATTGCTGCATGGCTTTTTATCGGATTGGGTCTGGCTTATTTTGCCTGGGGGTTGAAAAAAGCCCTGCGAAACAAGCCCCATTCCCATTTTCATGTTCACCCGGATGGTATTTTCCACTCGCACACACATACGCATGAAGGCAGCCATCTGCATGCTCATGCGGATTCCGCAACTGTCCCCACCAAAGGAGACATGAAGGGTCAGGTATTGCAATCCGAAAAGAAAAACATGAGCCTCTGGATTCTTTTCGTGATTTTTATTTTCGGACCTTGTGAGCCCCTGATCCCTCTGCTGATGTATCCGGCTGCCAAACTCAGCACAGCGGGCGTGTTAGCAGTATCGCTCACCTTCATGCTTTTTACTGTAGGCACCATGACCCTTTTGGTTGGACTTGCATATGCCGGTGCCAGATCGATCAGGTGGGGCTGGGCAGAAAGATATATGCATGCCCTGGCGGGATTTACCCTGTTTTTATGCGGGGTCAGTATTGCCTTCCTGGGGCTTTAATGCCTTGATCTCTTTCCGGATATAAGTTAGCCATTCTTCCATCCCGTTCCCGCTTTTGGTCGAAAGGGAAATTACCTTTTGCCTTGGGTTGATTTTCCGCAGGTTTTCCCTTGCAATTTCAAGGTCAAAGTCAACAAAATCAACCAGATCGGTTTTATTTATCAAGCAAGTGCTTGCCCCGTGAAACATTGGCGCATACTTTATGGGTTTATCGTCGCCCTCAGTAACGCTGAGCATGACGGTTCTAAGGTTTTCGCCCAGGTCGAAAAGCGCGGGGCAAACCAGGTTCCCCACATTTTCAATAAAAAGGAGGGAGTGTTCCTGAGGTCCAAGTTCTTTCAGTGCTTTTCCCACTGAGCGTGCATCAAGATGACAGCCATTCCCGGTATTAATCTGGATTACCCTAGCTCCGGTTGCGCTGATCCTTTTGGCGTCAAGCGAGCCAAACTGATCGCCCTCAATCACATATATTACCATTTCACTTTTCAGAGCCTCGATGGTTTTTATTATGAAGGTTGTTTTTCCGCAACCAGGTGAGCCCATCAAATTCAGAGAAAAGATTTTCCGGCCAATAAGATATTTGCGATTCTCCAAAGCCGCTGCATCATTCTCGCCCAACAGGTTTTCCACTACTTCAATTTCTCTCGTTTTTTCAGACCCCGGGTCTTTTGCAGGACGATCGATTTTCAGGTTTTCCCAAGGGAAAGGTGACGGGGCTGCAGGGGCCCTTTCCGGTTTTTTCCCCTGTTTTTTGGGCTCAAAATTGACAGGCTTCCCAATGGTAACCATGTTCTCTTTTCCTTCACAACCACATGTCTGACACATGACAGAATTTTTTTTTGTTAGGTGTGTTGCTATTTCCCATTTTCGGAGACGATCGATTTAATAAAAAGCTCTTTCCCAGCAATGATTTCGCAATCATTTTCTCCACAACCAGGGCAGAGCGAAAAAAAACCGCCAGGGCTGAATTCTCTTTGGCATTTATTGCATCTTGCAGCGGCCGAGATCAGGTTGATTTTCAGTTTGGCCTTCTCCAGGAAGCTGTTTTTTGTGGCGCTTTCAAAAGAGAACAATAAGGCTTCAGGGACAATTCCAGACAGTTCGCCCACTTCAACATGGACCAAATCTACTTTAAGCAATCCTTCCTGCCTGGCAATCCTTGTTGCTATTTCTGCAATGCGCAATGCAATTCCAAGTTCGTGCATTTCGTAGAGACTGATTAACAAATCCTGGGCAATTGCTCACCCGACAGCATATTCACAATTCTGGTGCCCCCGATGGAGGTTTGAAGAGTTACCAACCCTTTATTTTCACTAATTACTTCGCCGATAATGGCTGCATTTCTTCCCAGAGGATTCTTCCTGAGTTTACTCAGGAGGTTTTGTTCGCTTCCTTTTTTTGCCACTATCAGCATTTTCCCTTCGTTTGCCACATAAAGCGGGTCAAAGCCAAGCAAGTCGCAGAGGCCTTGTACTGATGCCCTTACAGGTACCTTATCTTCAAATATTTTTATCCCAATGTCCAAACCTTCACAAATCTCGCAAAGGGTGGTTGCGAGCCCTCCTCTGGTAGGGTCGCGCATGAACTTTATACCGAGATCCACCTTCAATAATTCACCAAGCAATAAGTTGAGTGGGGCACAATCAGACTGAAAACTGATGGCATGTTCTAACTCGTTGCGGGCGGCAATTACGGCCATGCCATGGTCGCCAAGGAAGCCGTTAATGATAATTTGATCTCCCGGCTTTATTGTTTTTTTTGAGAAAAGCGGCACATTCGCTTCCGGAAAAACCCCGATACCCGAGGTATTGATAAAGATTTTATCGCATTTCCCTTTTTCCACCACCTTGGTATCGCCGGCAGCAATAAATACCCCAGCCAACTTGGCAATCGTTGCCATATTAGCAACGATTCTTTCCAATTCCTTCAAAGGAAACCCCTCTTCAAGAATAAATCCTGCGCTCAGGCAATATGGTTTGGCACCAACCGCTACCAAGTCGTTAATGGTTCCGCAAATAGCTAGTTTGCCTATGTCGCCACCCGGAAAAAAGACAGGGTCAACCACAAATGAATCAGTAGTAAAGGCAATATTGGAGTTTGAAGCCTTAAACACTGCCGCATCATTTTCAAGGCCCAGAATGGCGTTGTCGAAATGTTTGATAAACACATCCCTGACTAGTTCGTGCATGAGGCTTCCGCCGCTTCCGTGGCTTAATAATATACTGTCAGTTTTTTCCTTCATAATTGAACCAGGTTTGGCAAGCTCCTTCGGTTGATACCATGCAGGCCCCCACAGGATTGACTGGAGTGCAGGTCCTGGCAAATAATTTGCACTGGTGAGGTGTTTTTAATCCCTTTAATATTTCGCCGCAAATGCAGCCTTTGGGGTCTGTTTCCTTGAATGTTGGGATGTCAAATACCTTTCTGGCGTCAAATTCGTAATATTTGTGTTTGGGTTTCAGCCCGCTGTTTTTTAAAAACCCCAGGCCTCGCCACCATTCATCGGCTGTTTCAAAAACCTCATACATCATCCTTTGGGCTTCAGGGTTTCCCATAGGTTTAACCGCCCGTGCGTATTGTATTTCGACTTTAGGTTTATCATTTAACACTTGCCTGATAAGCATTAATATGGAATGCATGAGGTCTAAGGGCTCAAAGCCAGAAATTACGCATCCAATTTTGAAGTTTTCAACAATTGGTTGATACATTCTGGTTCCTGTAATTGTGCTTACATGTCCCGGGCAAATATAGCCATCAATGGGAATGCCTTCACTGATGATTCCCTCCATGGCAGGGGGCATGAGTTTATGCGCGCTAAGCACCGAAAAGTTCCCTATTCCGTCGCGACTGGCTTTCAGAATGGCAGCAGCAGTTCCGGGAGCAGTGGTTTCGAAGCCGATGCCAAGGAAAACAATTTTTTTCTCCGGGTTTCTTTTGGCATGCTCAACGGCATCAAGGCTAGAAAGTACTATCCTGATTTGTTTTCCCTCAGCGCGGGCCTTTTCAAGGCTGCCATGATTGCCATTAACCCTGATCAGGTCACCAAAGGTACATACTTCAGTATCTTCTTGACTGGAGAGGGAAATGGCCTGATCGATAAAAGCCCTTCCTGTAACACAAACGGGGCAGCCGGGACCAGAAAGCAGGCTTATGGTTTCTGGCAGTAAGGAAGGGATACCGAACTTGCGGATGGCCCTGGTATGACCTCCACAAACCTCCATGAAGCGCATGGGCCGGGTTGCCAGCCGACAGATCTCCATTGCAAGCGCTTCGCAGAGTTCCCTGGATCGGTATCCTTCAAGCCAATTCATATTCTAATCAGTTATTTCCAGCCTTCATTAGCCTGACAATCTCAATTGTTTTTTCGGCTTCCTCACGGTCGATTATTTCAATGGCAAATCCAGAATGAATCAGGATAAAATCACCCACCTTCACATTTTTCAGAACCATGAGCGAAATCTTCAGCCGGTTTCCGTTCACAGAGACTTCGGCCTCATCGCCATTTATTGAAATTATTTCTGCGGGAATGCTTAGACACATATTTTGTTCCTCCTTGCAGCGGCAACGGCTAGCTGACCTAAAGCAATTCCCCCATCATTGACGGGAACCTTGTGGTTTGTCAATACCTGAAATCCTTTTGCTTCTAATTTTTCCCTAATACCAGACAGGAGGCGACGGTTTTGGAAAGCCCCGCCCGAAAGAATAATCTTCTCTGGCATGCTGCAATTCAAATTCTTAGGTATTGCGCTAACGGTTGCCTCTATGATTGAATTATGAAAGCGCGTTGAAATAATTTCCTTTCTAACCCCAGCCTTTAAGTCATCGACAATTCCTTCAATGATTCCATTCACTTTAATAATCCTTCCTTTCTCAATTTCAGTTTTATAAAAATCCAGGGTTTTTTCAGTTGCGCAGTCTTCAAGTCTCATTGGGCCTTCGGCTTCAAAATTCGGTTTATTACATAAGCCTAGTAAGGATGCAGCGGCATCGAACAACCTTCCAATGCCTGATGACCGTGAAATGTTGATGTTGTTTTTGAGCGCTGTCATGACTAGGTCAAGCTTTGAAGGCTCAATAAAGTTCAGGATGTTTTTTACCTGATCGGGGATGCTTTCTCCGTATGTAAGAAAAAGGCAGGCAAGGGCCATTCGCCAGGGTTCTTCCACTGCCTTGTCACCGCCGGGCATGGGAAGGTATTCGAAATGTCCAAGTCTTTCAAAACTGCACAGATCGCAAAGCATGATCTCGCTTCCCCAGATATGGCCATCGGTTCCGTAGCCTGTTCCATCGAAACTTAAACCTATCACCTTTTCCCTGATATGATGCTCGGCCAGGCAGGATGCAATATGGGCGTGATGGTGCTGTACCACCTCAACAGGCAACCCCTGCTGTTTGCTCCAAAAACTGGTCATATAATCAGGATGCATGTCAGTGGCAATCAATAGTGGTTTGAACCTGAACAAACCACTGAATCTGGATAAGGATTCGGCGAAGAAGTTGAAGGTCTCCATATTCTTTAAGTCGCCAATGTGCTGGCTCATGATGGCCAGATTTCCCTTGCCCAGACAAAAACAATTTTTCAGCTCGGCGCCGGTAGCAAAAATGCCTTCCGCATCGAACTCCAGGGTTATTGGTTTGGGTACAAACCCGCGCGAGCGTCTAATGATTTGAATGTTCCCGTCAATATGCTGCACCACTGAATCGTCGGTGCGGTTATAAATGTCACGGTTGTAATCGATCAAAAAATCGAACCCCTGCCCGAGCTTTCTCAGGGCTACTTTGGGGTCAATGATTACGGGTTCTTCGGAAAGGTTTCCGCTGGTAAAGATTATAGCCTTGGTAGAAAGGTGCCTGAACAACAGATATTGGAAAGGCATATAGGGAAGAAAAGCGCCGATCCTCGTTAAACCTGCATTGACTGTGCCTTGAAGATTGTTTTTCCCGTCAACAAGGACGATGGGGCGTTGCCAGGAAGTTATGGAAGTTTTTTCTTCCAACTTCAAACTGGCAAATTCCGATAAGGTTTCAATGCTTGAAAACATTATTGCAAAAGGTTTTCCTTCCCTAAGTTTTCCAGTTCTGAGACGGTTAACGGTTTCGCTATTCAAAGCATCGCATGCAAGGTGAAAACCACCGGTTCCCTTAATGGCAAGTATTTTTCCCTCATCAAGAATGCGAGCTGCCTCCCTGATCAAGTTTTTACACTCGATCTTTTCCCCAGCGGGGGAGTAAAGGCTGTAAACTGGCCCGCAAGCGTTACAAGCCACCGGTTGGGCATGAAATCGCCTGTTGTGAATATTACTATATTCATCCGAGCACTTGCTGCACATTGGAAATGCAGCCATGGTGGTTTGCGGGCGGTCGTAAGGAAGGGCTTTGATTATGCTGAAACGGGGGCCGCAATTGGTGCAGTTAATCAAGGGGTAATCAATTCTGTGGTTCTGGTTTTCCAGGTCCTTAAGACAATCGGCACAAACGGCAATATCGGGCGATACCTCGGTAATTTCCTCCTTCTTTCCTGAACTGGGAATAATATGAAACCCCTTCTCTCCATTTGGTGACGATACAATAACCTGAACCTCGCTTATTTCGGCCACTGGAGGAGCCAGCAATGAAATATCGCGAATAAATTTCTCCAAATGGTCTTCATTGCCAATGGCTTTGATCTGAACCCCAATGGTGGAATTCTTTACCCAACCTGTAATTTTGTTATTTAGGGCAATCCGGTATATATGAGGACGGAACCCCACTCCCTGCACCAGCCCTTTTACATTAATTTCAAAGGCATTTTCAGGGTAGCTGGTTTTGATTGGAACCGCAATATTCTTGTATGAATAGAATTCAACCATAAAAACAAATAATTTTCCTCAACCAAAAGTACAATCTGACCTGAATGTAAAGTATGACATTTATCATATATTTTCCTTCATTTATTTAGTTGCTTTTAAGTGCGTTTTAAACAAAAGTTTATTAAATTGCATGCCTGAAAGCTGTAAGGTTTTGATTTCAAGTATTCAACCTTAAAGGTTCGATATGCCTATTCTGATTGTAAGCTGCGAAGAGTGCCCGGTTCACAGAAAGTCTATTTTCCGTGGTATTGATGAATGCGATATGCTTGATATGAGCCTGAAAAAGACCTGTTATTTTTACCGCAAGGGTCAAATGATTTTTTACGAGGGGAAAGGGGCACTTGGCATTTATTGTGTGAACCAAGGTAAAATTAAGGTTTTTAAACTTGGTCCTGAGGGCAAGGAGCAAATCATCAGAGTGGTTTTACCGGGGGAGGTCATGGGTTTGCGTTCCGTGGTTTCGGGAAAACCGTATTCTGCTTCTGCAACCGCCCTCGATGATTCGGTGTGTTGCTTTATCAGCAAACGAAAGTTTTTTCAACTAACCATTAAATATCCTGAAATTTCCCAAAGGATCATGTTATTGCTTAGTCAATTGCTTGACGGAGCGGAGAATAAGATAACCTCCTTAGCCCAGAAATCGGTTCGGGAAAGATTAGCCGAAACATTGCTTACCCTTGATGAAGCCTTCAAAAACGAAAAATGTGACCAAGGAAGTGTTATCAGCCTTTCGCGCGAAGACCTTGCAAACCTTGTCGGAACTGCTACAGAAACAGTCATCAGGCTCCTTTCTGAATTTAAACATGATGAGCTGGTTGAAATCCGCGGAAGAAAGATCAAAGTCTTGAAAAGAAAGGAATTGCAGAAAATTGGCAAGGCTTTTTTTGCATGACAAAAATCATTTTTTTTTCTGACGCTGGTCATTGCCCTCCATTTTTTTTCATTTTAATATTGTGCCAACAACCGTTTGCTTTTCCCATTCAAAAACGTTTGTATGGCCAGGTATTATGAGATCGAAAGGACTGCCTGGGATAAGGCATTAATTGACCTTTTAAGTTCCTTCAGGGTATTTGCCCCCATTCTTAAAGGGAAAACCCTAGATTACCAACTGATTCAGGAGGAACACATCCCGCACATTGTTTATAACATACCTAAACCGGTGGTTCCTCTAAAGACTTTTTTTCTTCCCATTAAGGAAAATGTGGTTGTTTATAAAAAAGAAGAAAAGCCAATCATTATTCTGGGTATTCCTGCCTGTGACCTTTCAGCTCTTGATCTGCTGGATAAATTTTTCATGACGGAAGTTTACAATGACCATTATTATGCAGGTCGTCGGGAGGGATCGGTGCTCATTGGTTGCGACTGCCACTCTGCCAATAAGCATTGTCATTGCACCAGTTATGGACTAAATCCGTTTCCGGAAAATAACCAGGATATGACCATTAACATGATTAATGGCCACGCAATTATTTCTTCTTTTTCCATGAAAGGAGAGGAACTTCTTTCCAGAATCCTTGGCATGGGATTAGTTATTCATACTTTTGATGAGGTCCCGGAACGATTAACAGAAATCAGGTTAAAAGTGAAAAGGGAGCTTGAAAAAGCCAACAGGCTCCTCCCGAATTACCAGGAGACCACTGATGCAGTGATTAATTCTGATAAGGTCATTTGGGAGAAGTATGCAAAAAAATGCGTTTCATGTGGGGCGTGCGCGACCATTTGCCCTACCTGTACCTGCTTCCTTTTAATCGACAGGCCTGGGTTCGAAAAGGTTCGCCAGCTTGATGCCTGCCAATATCCAGGATTTGAAAGGACTGCTGGAGGGGAGAATCCCCTGAAAAAACTGGAATATCGCTTTAAAAACCGCTACCTCTGCAAATACCTTTATCGGCCTGAGAAATTTGATGCGATTGCTTGTACGGGTTGCGGCCGCTGTATTGAGGCATGCATTGCGAAGATTAATAAGAACGAATTATTAATTGAATTGACAAAATAAAAAGAATTGTGGCCACAAGAAGCGAAAATATTTACAAACCTTTCAAGGTTACCCTCGAAAAGGTGATTGAAGAGTCTCCCTTAATAAAAACTTTTGTCTTTGTTCCCGAGCGGGAATTCCGTTTTAAGACCGGGGAATTTATTGAGCTTACCCTGGATGGCATTGGTGAAGCCCCCTTTACACCCTCTTCCTCGCCCCTGGTTACCGATCGCTTCGATGTTACAATTATGAAGGCCGGCTATGTTACCGAAAAGATGCATAATCTTGAGCCGGGAGCTGTTTTAGGGGTAAGGGGTCCCTTTGGCAGGGGTTACCCGATTGAAGATTTTGTTGATAAGGAGATCTTGATCTTAAGTGGGGGTTGTGGCCTTGCGCCAATCCGTTCGTTGCTTTACATGCTGATAGATATGAAAGACAAACTCAGAAAAGTGGTTTTGTGCTACGGTTCTAAAACCCCTGAGGACTGCATATATAAGCCTTTGTTCAGTGAATTGAATAAAATAAATAAATTCCAAACCTTGCGAACCGTTGATTTAGCCGATCAGTATTGGGAAGAACATGTTGGGGTGGCCACAGTTCTGCTCGACCATGTGGAAGTGGATTTGGCTAAAGCAGTGGGTGTGGTTTGCGGTCCACCTGTTATGATGAAATATGGCACCCTGAAACTTCTTGAAATGGGTTTCCCTGAAAACCTAATTTATCTCTCTATGGAGAAGAACATGTCGTGCGGGTTGGGGAAATGCGGTCGCTGTATGATGGGGAGCTATTTTGTATGCCGTGATGGCCCTGTTTTTACTTATGATGAGGTCAAAGGTCAGCCAAACATTTGGTAAAGGCTGGGAAAGGAATTTATATCAATAAAAGGATAACAAAATGAGTAAACGGATCCTTATTGATTTAATGAAATGCCGCGAGTGCGACAAATGTATTGTTGAATGCGCTTATCCTCATCATCCCCAAAATAATGGCATGATAGGTTTGCACGAAATGTCTGTCTTTAACTTTACCTGTCGTCGTTGTGAAGACGCACCTTGCATCCAAGTATGCCCTTCCGAAGCCCTGGAACGCACCAGCGAAGGCATAGTTGAGCGGGCAGTAAACCTTTGTATCTCATGCAAATCGTGCATTTCTGCCTGTCCTTTTGGAACCTTGATGAATCATTTCTTTGAGGTCAGGAAATCCATTTGCGATTACTGCCACTTTGATGAGAATACCTTGAGCCTTAAGTGTGTGGATACCTGTCCTTACGGTGCCCTGTCATTTACTGACAAGGAACCCGATGAAGCTTCTTATATTTTTGAATTGAATAAGCATGTGCTTGTGAAAGAATACGCCTGGGAAAAAATCAAAGAAATCAAGTAGCTATGGCCGGACATATATTTTATTTTCTGATCTTCCCGGGCCTTTTATTTGCCGGGGTCGGGGGTGGTTTATTGAGCTGGTTCGACCGGAAAATCACTGCCAGGGTGCAGTTTAGGGTTGGCCCGCCGCTGCTTCAGCCATTTTACGATTTCGTTAAGCTGATGGCAAAGGAAACCATCATTCCCTCCAATGCAGCCAGAACGGTCTTCCTGCTTGCTCCTATTCTTGCCGTGTCGGGAGGTTGCCTGTCGAGCGTTTTCATCTTGTTACCAGGATTTGGAATCAGCACAGGTTTTAAAGGCGATCTGATCGTGGTGTTTTACCTACTCATGGTGCCTTCGTTGTCCTATATCATCGGTGCCCTGGCCAGCGGAAATCCCATCGCCAACCTTGGCGCTTCGCGCGAAATGAAACTGATCATTGGATACGAGCTCAGCTTGTTGCTGGTGCTTGCGGCCGTAATTCTTAAAGCCGGGAATTCAATCAGCCTTGGTGAGATTATTGTGGTTCAACAACAACAAGGCGCCTTTATTGGCAGCATCTCAGGCATACTGCTTTTTATTGTTGCTATGATGTGTGTGCAGGCAAAGCTTGCCTTTGTGCCCTTCGATATTGCCGATGCCGAAACCGAGATTGCCGGCGGGATTTTCCTTGAGTTTTCAGGATTTACCCTGGCCATGGTAAAACTTGCAAAATACATCATGCTGCTGGTGTTGCCATCGTTCGTGGTGGTAATCCTACTTGGTGGTTTCAGGTTTGAAGGGATACATATTCTTTGGTCTTTACTGAAGCTTTTGGGAGTGGTGTTGCTGATCACACTGGTCCGAAATACCAATCCCAGGCTTACCATTGGGCAATCCATGCGGTTCTTTTTTATTTGGATGAACCTGTTTGCCATTATTGCAATAGTGTTGGCATATTTTGGTTATTAAACCTTTTCTGCTGTGGGAATAAAAAGTTATTGCTTTAAGAAGTCCTTGTGGCTTTACCACTTTGCCGGGGCATCGTGCAACAACTGCGATATTGAAGTGCTCGACTGCCTTACGCCCCGATATGATGTGGAGCGCTTCGGAATGCTGCTTATTGGCAGCGTTCGGCATGCAGATGTATTGCTGGTTGCAGGCTCCATTAACAAGAAATGCAAATCGCGACTGCTCGAGGTATACCACCAAGCTCCCAAGCCTTTGGTAGTGGTGGCTATTGGGGCTTGCGGCATCACCGGGGGCATTTTTGCCGAAGGAAACACTTTTGCAGGACCGGTTGATAAAATTATCCCGGTGGATGTGTACATTCCGGGTTGCCCGCCCAAGCCGGAGGCCATCCTGGCTGGTATCGTCAATTTTCTTAACAAATCGTAAAAGTGCATCCTATGGATACCCAGGAGTTCATCGATTTTATGAAGTTTAAATTTAAGCACAATGTTCTGCGTGCCTACCTGAGGTACAGGAACAGGGTGCTGATAGACCTTGAAAAGGATGCTCTGGTTAAGGTAGCAACCTTCCTATTTAAGGAACTAAATTTTCGCTTTATCATTGCCACTGGCCTTGATAACGTGAAAGATCTTGAAATCACCTATCATTTCAGTAATGACCAAACCGGGCTTGTGGCAAATGTTAGGGTGAGAATCCCCAGAAAGAAACCTGAAGTGGAATCACTCACACCCCTGTTTGTTGCAGCCGACTGGATTGAGCGCGAAATGCACGAATTGCTTGGGATAAATTTTCTGAATCATCCCAATATGCGAAGTTTGCTTTCTGGAGACAACTGGGGTGAAGGAGAATATCCATACAGAAAGCCAATAAGGGAGTAACCATTTTTACTTGGCAGAGCATTGTAAATCCTTTTAATCAGAAAATCTGCATGAAAGAAAAAACAATAATTCCTGTTGGCCCTTACCATCCCCTCCAGGAAGAACCTGAACTTTTCAAATTGTATTGCGATGGTGAAATAGTAACCGATATCGAATGGGAAACCGGTTATAACCATCGGGGTATTGAAAAGATCAACGAATCGAAAACATTTGAGCAGGTCTTTTTTGTGGTGGAACGTATCTGTGGTATTTGTTCTACTTCGCACCCCTATGCTTATGCCAACGCTATGGAAGAGATTGCGCAGGTGAAAGTTCCGGACCGTGCAAAGTATATAAGGACTATTGTTGCCGAACTTGAAAGGATTCATAGCCACCTTTTGTGGGTTGGTTTGGCGGGCCATTTTATTGGTTATAATACTGTTTTTATGTGGGCTTGGAAATACCGAGAGCCAATTCTCGACCTTTTTGAGATTATTACGGGCAACCGAAACAGCTATGCCATGTTCAAAATAGGCGGGGTTAGGAGGGATATTGAGGAGAAAGACTATTCAACCATTCTGAAAATTCTTGATAGGGTGAAACCCAAGGCTGAGATGCTGATGAAAGCAGTTATTGATGATCCGGTCATTCACCTGCGGACCAAGGGTGTCGGAATATTGACCAAGCAAGACATACTTGATTATTGTTCAGTAGGTCCGACAGCCCGCGCTTCAGGAGTTGATATTGACATCAGACGCGATGACCCATATGGGGCATACCCTCTGGTCAATTGGAAGGTTATTGTGGTTCCGGAGGGAGATGTGTTTGCCAAAGCTGTTGTGAGATTTCTGGAGATTTTTGAGTCAATTAGCATAATTGAGCAATGCGTTGAAAAACTCCGGAAGGAATCCCAGAGCCAGATCGATGTGAAGGTGAAGGAGATTCCTGAGGGCAATGGCGCCGGACGGGCAGAAGCTCCTAGGGGCGAGGTTTTTCATTATGTGATCGCGGATGGTTCCAACTCGCCTGCCAGGCACAAGATTCGCGCTCCAAGCTATGTAAATGTGGCCACCTTTAAAAAGTCATGCGTTGGCCAGACAATCACCGATGCCACCCTGGCGTTGGCAGCTGTTGACCCATGCTATTGCTGCACCGAACGAATGGCCCATGTTTATGACTCGCGCACCCGGCAGCGGCTGCTCGATGGGCGCGCCCTCATTCAATTGTCACAGCAACGAACCCAAGCCTTGAAAAAAAATTTGTCTGGAAAAAATACCTGAGGTCATGATGAGAGAGGTATATATTATCATTTTTTTGCCCGCCATTGTGGGAATTATCCTGTATGCCGTGCCAAGGAAATATTTTACTGCCAAAGGAATCGTTGCATCGCTGGTGGCCGCAGTTAGTCTCTATTACTCCTTCAGGCTCTATTCCACGGCCGGCGGTATGATGAACCTGAGTCTTGGACAAAGGTTTTTTCCCCAAGGGAGCCAAATGCATGATCTGCTGGATCAGGCAGAGAGTTTTACCATGCTGAATATCGATAGTCTGGCCAAACTGATTGTGATTTTTGTCGGCTTGTTTACGCTTCTGATCTCGGTTTACTCCATTGGATACCTGCTTCCGCGAATCCGGCCAAGAAGTTTCTTTACCTATATGCTGATCACGGCAGGCTGTTCAAACGGGGCGGTTCTGGCCGATCATATGCTGCTTTTTATCTTCTTCTGGGGCATACTTGGAATAACACTGTACAAATTGATTAAAGGATACAACAGCGTTACCGCGGCGGCGGCTAAGAAAACCTTTATTTTGATCGGGGCTTCTGATGGCATCATGATCCTTGGGCTGGCCATAATCTGGAGGCTGGGATACCCCTTGTCAATTTCAGCCATGAGTGTAAATACAACATCCCTGATTTCGGTCATTGCCTTTGTTTGCCTACTGATCGGAGCTTTTACCAAGGCGGGCGCTTTCCCCTTTCATACCTGGGTGCCCGATTATGCCACCTATGGTTCGGCAAGTTCATCGGCTTACATGCCTGCCTCACTCGACAAGCTGCTGGGCATTTATTTTCTTGCAAGGCTGTTCAATAGCATGTTCATTATCAACGACTGGATAACACTTGCGGTATTGATCATTGGCGTTTCAACCATTATTATTGCCGTAATGATGGCCCTTGCTCAACATGACTATAAGCGTCTGTTGGGCTATCACGCCGTTTCGCAGGTAGGTTATATGGTTACTGGCTTTGCCTTGGGAACACCCCTTGGAGTAGCAGGTGGCTTATTTCATATGTTTAATCATGCCCTTTATAAAAGTGGTCTTTTTTTAGCGGCTGGACATGTGGAGAAATATACCGGGAAGTACAACATTGAAGACCTTGGGGGCTTGTCAAAGGTTATGCCGCTGACATTTTTCTCGGCAATTATTTTTGCTCTTTCAATTTCAGGGATACCCCCTTTAAACGGATTTGCATCCAAATGGCTTATTTACCAAGGTATTGTTGAATTTGGACAAGGAAGTGGATTAGCCAACCAGTTGTGGATTGTTTGGCTGGTTCTGGCCATGTTTGGATCGGCCCTTACCCTTGCAAGTTTTATAAAATTCCTATCTGGGATTTTTATGGGGCCGCTGAATCCTACTTACAAAACTTTGCGCGAGAAAAACTATTTAATGTGTGCTCCACAGTTGCTTCTGGCCGTCATTTGCATTGGCCTTGGGGTATTCGCTTCGGGTTGGATTATCCCTAAGGTAATACAATCAGTCAGTGGCAGTTTCTCCTATATCGGGTTCTGGGAGTCTTCTACCGTTTCGCTGATGGTTCTGATTTCAATTATCCTTGGCTTAATTTTCTACTTGTTGCTTTTTAAAAAGAATATCAGAGTAGAGAAACCTTTTATACTTGGTGAACCAAATGATACCACATCAAGCTTTCACGCAGGCGAGTTCTTCAAAACCATTTTGGATAACAGCTTCCTGAATTCAATGTACAAGGCTGCTGAAAAGAAGTATTTCGACATTTATGAAATTTCCAGGGGAACCGTTCTTGGCATCAGTAAGGCATTGAGATGGCTCCACCTTGGCGTTTTGCCGGTTTACCTGATCTGGATTATTGCCGGTTTACTGGTTATGTTTATCATCTTTTTATAAACCATTTGAAATATGGAAGCGCTTCTTGCCGTATTAATCCTTCTGATGATCGCAGGATCGATTTACACCCTGCATGCGCGTGATTTGCTTTCGGCGGTCATTGCATATGGCATCACGGGTTTCGGGCTTGTGATCTGTTTCCTGCTGCTGAAAGCACCAGACCTGGCCATTGCTCAGATAGTGGTCGAGATCATAACCCTGATTATAATGATTGCCGTGATCAGGATCAGCACCCGCGAAGACCTTACGGAGGGTGCCACCATCAAGGTTGAAGGCGTGCGTTATGTAAATCTTCGTTCGGCGGTTTATTTCGTGACCGGTCTTTTGTTTGTGCTGGGATTTATGTATTACTTCATGAAATCCACTTTAAATCTCGATCCATTTGGAGAGCATTCAGCCCGTATGGGACAGGTTTACATTGAACAGGGAGCTGAGCTTACAGGAAGCGCCAATTTAGTGGCGGGGGTATTGTTCGACTTCAGGGCTTATGATACCTTAGGTGAAGCTACCATTCTGATTACTGCAGTGGTTGGCATTTTAACCGTATTACGTCTTAAAGGGAGGAAATAAGGATAATGACAGGAATGACGAATATTGTAAAGACAGTGACCCGAATCATAGGCGGGGTGGTCTTTCTCTTTGGGCTATACATTGTAACGCATGGGCACCTTTCGCCTGGAGGGGGCTTTGCAGGAGGAACCATTATTGCTGGGGCCTTTATTTTGCTTGTGCTTGCTTATGGCGACAATGTCATGCACCTGAGAAGAATCAAAGAAGAGTCTTCAGCCCTTGAAAACATCGCGATCTTTTGCATCCTGATCATGGCTACCGTTGGGTTTATGCTTGGAGCAAAGGTGTTTTTCAATAACTTTTTGCCCACAGGTGTTGCCGGACAACTGGTAAGCGCTGGCATCATCCCCCTTTTCAACATCCTGATCGGCATTGAAGTAGCTGCAGCACTTTTCACCATCTTTTTGGCATTCGTAATATTTAAGGAGGAAGAGAAATGATCCTTTATTTTTTATGTTTTGTACTTTTTCTGGTGGGTCTTTATGGCGTGATAACGCGCCGTAATGTGATCAAGATTGTGCTGGGGATTTGCATTATGGAATACAGCATTAACCTGTTGTTTGTCCTCATAGGGTATGTGCACGATGGCGTAGCACCGATTATTGTGAAGGGATCAACCGAAACAAATTTTGTCGATCCCTTGCCTCAGGCAATGGTTCTTACGGTAATCGTAATTGGCCTGGCTACGACCGCCATGCTGCTTGCGATTGCAATCAGGGTTTACAGAAAACACGAAACATTCGATATCAGGGAAATAAAAAATTTAAAAGGCTGATCAGATGAGTGCTTTTATCCCATTATTTGTCATTTTGCCGTTGGCCGGGGCGTTTGTCATTCCGGTGTTTACCGGGTACTGGAAAAACATGGGCAAAGTGCTTACTCCAACCCTTATGCTTGTGCTACTGGCGCTTTCTGTTATGTTCTTTTTCCGCGACTCAGCTGTTTTTGTTTATTATGTGGGCGGCTGGGAACTTATCAACGGGGTGCCGGTGGGTATTCAGTTTGTGGTTGACGGACTCAGCGTTTTGATGCTGTCGATCATAAATATGGTGGCATTCTTTGCTTCTTTTTTCTCCATTTCGTACCTGAAGAAATTTACCGGTGATAAATATTTTTACGCACTTTTCTGTCTGATGGTAGCTGGCATGAATGGGGTTGTGATCACAGGTGACTTATTTAACCTGTTCATTTTTCTTGAAATTGCCGTTATTGCAAGCTATGCACTGGTGGCCTTTGGCATTGAACGCGAAGAACTGGAGGCCTCATTCAAATACCAGGTCCTTGGCGGCCTTGCCTCGCTTCTGGTGCTGCTGGGTATTGTTGTTTTGTACTGGAAAACTGGCAGCCTTAATATCGCTGATATTTCCTGGGTGTTGAAACAGGAAGGAAGCAGCCCCTCGTTGCTCTTTATACAGATCCTTTTTATTGCTGGTTTTGGCCTTAAAGCCGCTATGATCCCGTTTCACGCCTGGTTGCCCGATGCGCATTCCTCAGCCCCTGCGCCCATATCGGCTATGCTTTCGGGGGTGCTGATAAAGGCCGTTGGCGTTTATGCCATAATGCGGCTATTTTTCAATATGTTTGAGCTCACTTACGAAATGTCCATGCTGATTCTGGTTATCGGAACCATTTCGATGGTGGGCGGGGTTTTTCTGGCCATTGGGCAGTGGGATTTCAAGCGCTTGTTGGCCTACCACAGCATCAGTCAGATGGGGTATGTCTTCCTTGGCCTGGGCATGGGGATGGTGATCCTTTCGGTAAACGGAAACAAGGCCGTAGCTATTATGGCCATTGCCGGCGGGCTGTATCACATGGTAAACCATGCTGTGTTTAAAAGTCTGCTGTTTCTGAATTCCGGTGCGGTTGAATACAAAACTGGTACTCGCATGCTGAAGGAACTTGGCGGATTGTCAGAGAACATGCCCTTAACCTCTACCAGTTCTTTCGGGGCGTCCATGGCCATTTCAGGAATACCGCCCTTCAACGGATTTTTTAGCAAACTCCTTATTATCATTGCGGCCGTGCAGGGGCAGTTTTACCTGATGGCGGCATTGGCAGTCCTTGTAAGTATTATTACGCTGGCTTCGTTTATGAAAGTGCACCGTTACGCCTTTTCAGGCAATTTCAGGTATAGGGATATGAAGAAATTTGGCGAAGCGCCTTTCAGCATGTTGTTTTCAATGCTTGTAATGGCAGGGCTCTGCCTGCTGCTTAGCCTACTTATCATCCCGGTATTCAGGGATATCTTTCTGACGCCGGCAGTGAATGACCTTATAAATTTGCTTAATTATTCACAACCAATAATAGGGTATTAGCCATGCGGTATCTAGCTCTTTTCATTGTTTTAATGATTATCTGGCTGTTATTTACTTTCAGCCTGGCAGTAAATAACCTTATAGTTGGTGCGGTTTGCGCAGCCATTGCCGCCGCCATTTTCGGAGGGTATTTTCCCAGGGGGTCACGGATGTTTCTTCATCCCCACAGATATTTCTGGGCGGTAATTTACCTTTTCATTTTCCTTTGGGAATGCATTAAGGCCAATTTCGATGTGGCCTACAGGGTGCTGCATCCGGGACTGCCCATTAAACCGGGCATTGTTAAGGTTAAGTTGAACGTGCAAGGTGAGATGGCCCGTACCATGCTGGCAAACTCCATTACCATGACTCCGGGAACCATTACTATTGACATTATTGATGATTACATATATATACACTGGATTTACGTCAGTTCTCGAGGTGCTGAGGTGTACTCAAGAAAAATTTGTGGAAGGTTTGAAAAATATATCAGGAGGATTTTTGAATGAGCCCATTGATAAACTTTTTCCTCTATGCCCTGATTGCCATGTGCTTCATATGCCTTTACAGGGTAATAAAGGGGCCCACTATTGCCGATCGGATGGTTGGAATTGATATCCTTGGTATTCTCGTGGTTGGTATTACTGCCATTATTGCCATGAAAACCAACCGAATGTTTATCCTTGATATCGGGATAGCCTGGATAATACTGAGTTTTATCGGAACGCTAACGCTTGCAAAATATTTAGGGAGGAACAAGCTAAATGAATGAGAATATTAGTCTGGTTTTGATTTCTATTGGCATCCTTTTTGACCTTCTTGGATGCATTGGGCTGCTTAGATTTCCCGATGTGTATAACCGCCTTCAGTCGGCAACAAAATGCGTTACCCTTGGCACCTGGTGCATTTTACTGGGGGTATTTGTAAGGTTTGGGTTTTCCGAAATAGGCTTGAAAGCCTTGATCTCAATTCCCTTACTCTTTCTCGCATCGACCGTGGCCGCGCACTCCCTGGCCAGAGCTGCCTACCATTACGGTTTCCCAATGTGGAAGGGAAGCGTTGTCGATGATTACAAGCAGCAGGTAAAAAAAGAAGGAAAAGTTGAAACAAATATTGAAAAGTCCCCAGGTTTCTAATTGCCCTGGCTTTTTTCAGGTGATTTTGTTTTTCCTCAAAAAATTACTGTCATGAACTATCCTAAGATCAGGGAAATAAAAGAAGCCATTGTGTCGCTGTTTACACCAGCCTTCACAAGTCGTTTCCCTAAAGAACCCCATAGCCCATTTGAAAACTTCAGAGGAAAACCTGTTGTGGACGATTCCAATTGTGTGGGCTGCGAAACCTGCGCCAATGTATGCCCTCCCGGGGCCATAAAGTTTTTTGATGACAAGGAAAAGAAACTTAGGTTGATAACCCGTGATATGGGGCTTTGTATTTTTTGTGGCCAGTGTGAACTTCATTGTATTACCGGTAAGGGAGTAGCTCTTTCTGATAAAATTTTTGACCTTTCCACATTTGATCGCGAACAATTGATCGAAAGACAAGAAAAGGAACTTCTTGTTTGCAAATTTTGCAATGCTGTGATTACTACTCGCGAACATTATAAATACATTCATGATGTCCTGGGTCCGAAAGCATTTTCCAATATTTTGAACCTGAACATGCTAAATGAACGACTTCAACTTGCTGGTAGGGATGATACCGAAGTGGAGGTTTTGGATCACCTGAAAAGGAAAGACATGTTCAACGTTATTTGCCCCAACTGCCTCAGGCAAACCCTGGTAAAGGATCTTATCTGAAATGGACAGAATTAGGAGGCTTCTTTCCAACAAAAACCTGAGGATAGTTTTTGCAGGTATTGGCAATGTCCTCAGAAGCGATGACGGAGCAGGACCAATTATTGCCCAAAAACTAAATAATACTGAAAACCGAATTGTAATTATCCCGGAGGCCGGTATTGAACGCTATATCTCAGCCATCAACCGAGAAAAACCTGATCTCATTGTTTTTTTCGATTGTGTAAATTTTGGCAGGCATCCGGGTTACTGGGAACTTATTCCAATAAATAAAATCGTGGAAACAACCAGTCATAGTCATAATATTTCTTTGCATAAACTTGCAGAATTTTTCTTCGCTGAAACTTGGGTTGTTGGGATCCAGCCAGCAAACATTGAAGTGGGTGAAAAGCTCTCTCCAGAGGTCGAAAAGTCAGCCCAAGAAATTATTTCCCTATTTAATTCTATTTAAACTCAAAGGTTTCTCCTTCCGTTTTTTTCCCCTTATATTTTGCAACAAGTTAAGGTGTTGTAAATCAGTATTTTTAACTGATAATGAAGAAGAATTTATTTAGTTTGATTCTAAATTAGGACTCATAATGAAAATTAATAAAGAAAAAATTATTTAATCAAAAACAACTTACTATATTTGGCGCGAAAATTTTGAAACTCAACCCCAAATAAACAACTAACAAACAATTAAAAGGGAGAAATATGACTAAGATCCAAGAATTCGTAAAGGAGCAGGCCGACGTTTATGGTCGCAGGCGAAATAGCCTGATGCCAATTTTGCAGGCTGTTGTGCAAAAGGAGCGCTTCCTTTCAGAAGAAGCCATGGTGGCCATAGCTACCGAGCTCGATTTGAGCACTGCCGATGTGTTTGGCACAGCATCTTTTTACACTTTCCTCGACACTGTACCGCGTGGGAAGAACATTATCCGCATTTGCAAGACCATTACTTGCCATATGAAAGGAAAGGATGCCATCATTGAAACACTGGAGGACATGCTCAAAATTAAACTTGGTGAAACCACTTCCGATGGAAAATTCAGCCTTTTGCCGGCCAACTGTTTGGGATGGTGCCACAAGGGGCCTGTAATGCTTGTAAATGATGAGGTTTACCCGGAGATTACCCCCGAAAAGGCCGTTGAAGTAGTGCACGAATATCTTAAAAAAACGAAGTAGGCGGCAAAAGGTGAATAACTTTCTAACCAAAAGAAAAACAAATTATTATGGAAAATAAAATCAAAAAAGTAGACCTCATTTTTGAAAAAGTGGACCAGCTGGCCATTTTGGACAAATCCTTCAAGCGCAGCAGCGACGAGATCATTCTGGATGTGATTGATTCAGGCCTCAGAGGCCGGGGCGGAGCTGGATTCCCCACTGGCTTGAAATGGAAGTTTGCCAGAAATGAAGAGTCTGATCAGAAATATGTGATTTGTAATGCTGACGAAGGGGAACCTGGTACCTTCAAGGATCGCGAGATTCTAACACAGGTTCCCGAAAAAGTGCTGGCTGGTATGGCGCTTTGCGGAAAGGCCATCGGTGCAACCGAAGGTTACATTTACCTAAGGGCTGAATATAACTTCTTGCTGCCAATGCTGCATGAAAAAATGCGGGAATTTAACCAGCAAATGAAAGACCGCAATTTCGAGTTCACTGTGTTTGTTCGTTCAGGAAGTGGTGCTTACGTTTGCGGTGAAGAAACCGCGCTAATGGAATCCATGGAAGGGCATCGCGGGGAACCTAGAAATAAGCCTCCTTTCCCAACGCAACGTGGCTATCTTGGCAAACCAACCTCAATTAATAACGTGGAAACCTTGGTGTTTGCCCTGATGATTGCAAACTATGGTCCCCAAACCTTTAAAGAACTAGGTACCTTCGACTCAAGGGGTTCAAAAGTGTTTTCCATTGCTGGTGACACACCAAAGGCTGGCATTTATGAGCTGGAGCTTGGAATGAGTCTTGAAGATTTTGTGAATGAGTTTGGCGATGGGGATACCAAAGCTGTTCAGGTTGGAGGTGCCTCTGGTTTCTGTGTAGCCCGCAAACACTTCAAGGAAACACTCATAGGCTTTGAAGGGATTCCAACGGGAGGCTCCATGATGCTTTTCAATAGCTCGCGTTCGATGTACAATATTTTACATGATTACCTCGAGTTCTTTGAAGAAGAGTCTTGCGGACAGTGCACTCCATGCCGCGTGGGTTGCCAGCAACTCCTTAAAGGAATTGAAGCCGTAAAACGAGGGAATAAGTCCCCGGCTTACCTTGAAACCCTCCAAAAACTGTCTGATACTATGAGGATCGCATCAAAATGTGGCCTTGGACAGTCAGTCGGAAATCCCTTCAATTCGATTATCAATAATTTCCGGGAGGAAATTATCTATTAACCGGCTCAATATTAAATTTTTACAGGAGAAAAAACCATGAGTAAATATAAAGTCAACCTTAAGATTAATAATATTCCCATCTCAGTGGATGAGGGAACGACCATCCTGGAAGCGGCCCGAAAACTGAATTTTAATATTCCAACCCTTTGCCATCATGATGACCTTTGTGTGGCAGGAAACTGTCGGGTTTGCGTTGTTGAGCAGAAAGGTGCCCGGCTGTTGACGGCTTCCTGTGCAACGCCCGTTAGCGAAGGTATGGAGATTTTAACCAACAGCATGAAGGTACGCCAGGCGAGAAAACACATTGTTGAGCTACTGCTCGCCGAGCATAATGCCGACTGCACCAAATGTTTCAAGAATGGAAGCTGCGAACTCCAGGACATTTCTAACGAATACCGTATCGGGACTCATGTTTTCCTTGACCTTGTGAAAGAAAAGGACAAGATCCAGGACATTTCAAGTCCATCAATTGTTAAGGATGACAGCAAATGCATCCGCTGCCAGCGTTGTGTTCGAACTTGCTCACAACTTCAGGCAGTCAGCGCGCTTGCAGTTACCAGAAAGGGTAACCACATGAGGGTGTCAACTTTCCTGGATAAACCTATGAACGATGTGGTTTGTACCAACTGCGGGCAGTGCATTAACCGCTGTCCTACCGCCGCCCTGACCGAACGGTCATATATTGACCAAGTGTTTGATGTGATTTATGACCCCAGCAAATTTGTTGTTGTTCAGACTGCCCCTGCTACCCGGGTTGCCATTGGTGAAGAGTTCGGCCTTGAACCAGGGACCCGTGTAACTGGCAAAATGGTAGCCGCATTACGGAGGCTCGGTTTTGATAAGGTGTTAGACACCGATTTCACTGCTGACCTTACCATAATTGAAGAAGGCAACGAATTGCTTAGCCGCCTTAAGCAAGCTCTTGTGGACGGCAAGGAGGTGGCTCTGCCAATGATGACCAGCTGTTCGCCTGGCTGGATCAAATTCCAGGAGCATCTTTATCCGGAATTTCTTGGCAACCTGTCCACTTGCAAGTCGCCCCAACAAATGTTCGGACCCTTGGCAAAGACCTATTATGCAGAAAAGGTGAACAAGAACCCCGCAGATATGATTGTAGTGTCCATTATGCCATGTACTGCTAAGAAATTTGAGGCTGAAAGGCCCGAAATGCGGGGCAGTGGATACAAGGATGTAGACTTTGTATTAACCACCCGCGAAATGGGTATGATGATCCGTCAGGCTGGTATCGACTTCAACAAGTTACAACCTGAAGGGTATGATAGAATCCTGGGCGAATCTACTGGGGCCGCCGTTATTTTTGGTGCCACTGGTGGTGTGATGGAGGCTGCCCTTCGGTCAGCTTACGAAATCGTTACCGGCCGCGAAGTACCCTTCGGTAACTTAAACATTAAACCTGTTAGGGGGATGGAAGGCGTGAAGGAAGCCGCCATTAAAATCAAAGACGTAAAACCGGAATGGAAATTCCTGGAAGGTGTAGAATTGAAGGTGGCTATTGCCCATGGCCTTGCCAATGCCAAGGTATTGATGGATCGGGTGAAAGAAGGGAAAGCCGACTTCCACTTTATTGAAGTGATGGCTTGCCCGAGTGGTTGTATCGGAGGCGGTGGCCAGCCCATTCCAACCAACATGGAAATCCGCAAAAAACGTGCTTCCGGAATCTATGATGAGGATGAACAAATGGTTATTCGCAAGTCCCATGAGAACCCTGAGGTGATTGAGCTTTATGACAAGTTCCTTCATGAACCCTTGGGGCATCGCTCACACGATCTGCTCCATACGCACTACTACCCACGTAAAAGGCACTAATGCCTTGGTGGTTTGATTCAAGAGGGGTTGCTGCGAGAGTGCCCTGAGGTTGCTTCTGCAGGAATGATGCATCATTTGGCCATTGCTTGGCCTTTAGCAATCATGCCGGTAATTGAAACGCTTAGAAGCTCTTTGGAGCATCCCCTTTTTAAAACCATTTCGGATGATAATCAGGAAAAAATTCCTCTTTGCAAACGGTGCATTTTGATTTTTTTATTAAATTTATTCTTTTAAGGTTTCACAGAAATCCTAAGGAAGAATTTTTCAACAAATACATTAAGAGGAGTTTAACTTATTTAAGGACAATAAATAATCTCTTGAAAAAACGTTGTTGTTAACTTAATCACAATTAAAATTTTTTAATTAATTTAGAATTGTTAATTTTTGTTCATTTTTAATAAAGAAAAATTTACTTAATCATTGCTGGATGCTCGAGGGTTTTAAGAACTTTTCCGGCGAGCTGGAGTTGGAAATCAATCAAATAAATCAAGGAAAGGAACCAAAGGATATGAAACTTCCCAATAAAAATTCGCATAAAGCCTATGGTCAGGCTGTTCCTGAACCTACCCTCCGACGTTTACCGGGTTACCTTAGCTATTTTAAATCGTTAAAGATCAATAATATTGAGTTCGTTTCCAGCAGCCAGATTGCAGCAACTTTTAAGATGGATTCCACGCTGGTTACCAAAGACCTCGCTTATACAGGTGTAAAGGGGCGTACGAAGATCGGCTACAATGTAGATAAACTCATTGAGAATATCATTGCTTTCCTCGATTTCAATACCCAGGAGAATGCTTTTCTGTTTGGGGTGGGTAATTTGGGGAAAGCGCTCATAAATTACGATGGCCTGAAACAATATGGGCTAAGAATAATAGCAGGATTTGACATTAACCCTGAAGTTACCAATACCCAGATTAAGGATGTGAAAGTATATGCCGTGGACGAGTTTCGTGATTTATCACGAAAGATCCCGGCTCGCATTGGTATTATTACTACACCAGATCATCGTGCCCAGGAAACCGCCGATTTGATGGTTGCATGGGGCATCAAGGCCATTTGGAATTTTACCCCACAATCCATCAAAGCTCCCGAAAATATCATTGTTGAGAACACCAGCATATACTCTGACCTGGCTGTTATTCTCAATAAATTGAACCGTTAAACCATCCTGGAACATAGCTAACCATTGACAGCTGCGGTTTTCATTGCTTTAAACCACTGTTAATTAGACTGTTTATAAATTACAGCCTGTTTTATGCAATGGTATACGTCTGGTGGAAAATACCTTTCATTGGATATTTTTTTTTGGTCTTTTGTCTTTTTATTTATAATGTTAATAAATTAACAACTTTCCTTGGTTTTTGATTTATAAGGTGTTAATTTTGCGGTGGATTTTGGTAGCCCCCTGAAAAGCAAAAGGTTGGAGTTCTCCAGAGCTTTTCGGTGGAAATGACCAGATCCTAAAAGAACAATATTTACTGCAGATAAGCGGCTATGAAGATTTCTGAAATAAAGAACCTGATTAATGGCAGGATCATTTGCGGGGAAGACCGGGAAGATTATTCAGTGGAAGTGGCTTTCGCCTCCGACCTGATGAGCGATGTACTTACCCTAAAGGATGATCACGTATTGCTGATTACAGGGCTTAACAATCTGCAGACCATTCGTACCGCTGAAATGTCCGACATTCATTGTATTATCCTGGCACGAAATAAAAAAGCCAGTCAGGAAATGCTAGATCTTGCCAGCGAAAACGGGCAGATCCTGATCGAATGCCGGTATTCTGTTTTTAAAACCTGTGGGCTGTTGTTTCAGGCCGGGGTAAAGCCGATCTTTTAAATCATGAGCATGCATTCCCAGTCCATGCATTTTGAATACAGTATAGAGGGTGGTAACTTCTCGCGCGCAGGTTACGCCTCCAGTGAGATAAAAAAATTGCTTAAGCAACTGAATGTGGACATGGGGATCATTAAACGCACTGTTGTAGCCTGTTACGAAGCCGAGGTGAATGTCGTGGCCCATGCCTATAGCGGGACGATCTATGTTGATCTGAACACCGATTTGATTCGGATCAGGTTGCAGGACGAAGGCCCGGGCATCCCCGATATTGACCAGGCTATGCAGGAAGGCTTCTCGACGGCCAGCAGCAAGGTGCGCGAAATGGGATTCGGCGCGGGAATGGGCCTTCCCAACATTAAAAAGAACGCTGATAAAATGGAAATTTCTAGCGAAGTGGGTAAAGGGACAACGCTCGAGATTACTATGTTTTTGCAATAATTAATGATGGCTGTAAAGTATTTTCACCACGCACTGAAGTTCCGCAAGGAGGTCTGTATAGGCTGCTCCCATTGCATGAACGTGTGTCCAACGCAGGCCATACGGATTCATGGAGGGAAAGCTGAGCTTACCGACAACCGATGCGTCGACTGTGGTAAATGCTATCGTGCCTGCCCGGTGGGTGCCATTATTGTGGAGCAGGATGACTTCAGCCGGATATTCGAATTTGAGCACCGCGTGGCCCTGATCCCTAATGTTTTGATGGGGCAATTTCCCGAGCAGGTATCAATCAACCAGATTCGCAGCGTTTTGCACGAACTTGGGTTTACCCATATTTTTGAAGTGGAGCATGGCACCCGTGTCCTGGAAGGCGCCATGAAACAATATATGGAGCAACACGGCCGGAAGAAACCCCTGATCTCCACCTTCTGTCCGGCTGTTGTTCGCCTGATTCAGGTAAGGTTTCCTGGACTCACCGATAACCTGATCCTGCTCAAGCCACCGCTGGATATCGCAGCCACCTATTTTCGCAAAAAACTTATCGATGAAGGTGCGAAGAGTAAAGAGATTGGAATGTTCTATATTACCCCCTGCGCCGCCAAAATAGCCGCAGTAAAAAGTCCTGTTGGCGATGACACCAGCGACATAGACGGAGTCATCAATATGGACTTCATCTTTAATAAAGTATATACCAGTATGAAGCAAGGTCATAAAGGAAAGAATTTCTGCCAGGTTCCTTCGCTTTACACCTTGCAGCCCGAAGAAATGCTTTGGAGTCTTACCGAAGGTGAATCCTCCAGGATGCCCGGGCGGTCATTGGCTATTGATGAGATCAACAATGTGATTGAATTCCTGGAAAAGATTGAAAATGGCGAAAATGCCGACATCGATTTTCTTGAATTGCGGGCTTGCGACCAAAGCTGTGCAGGAGGCATCCTGACCAGTGGAAACCGTTTTTTCACTGTTGAGCGGTTACGTAATCAGGCCAGGGAGGTGGAAATGGAAAACCTGCCGCATTACCACCAGGAAGTGGATGAATCAATGGAATCTTACCGTGGATTCCTGATGGAAAACATTGGGGTGAAAAAAGTGCTCCCCAGGTCCATGGAAAAGCTGGATGAGGATATGAAGCAAGCCTTGCTTAAAATGCAGATGGTGCGCGATATTATGGCTTTGCTGCCTTCGGTCGATTGCGGCCTTTGTGGCTCACCCACCTGCAATGCCCTGGCCCAGGACATCGCGCAAGGACGTGCTGAAATTACCCATTGCATTTTTATTCAGAAGAAATATGAACAAAAAGACTGGCTGAACAGCAAAGACTCCATGGAGATTTTGAAAGAAATCTGGGGCGAAGAAAAATTTGGCAGCCAGAAAAATTAAAGATATTGGATGATGACGATTTCAGATATTGCACAAAAACTTTCGCTTAAGGTCCTCAGTGGACAGGGTGGGATAAACCGTGAGGTAACCGGTGGTTATGTTTCCGATCTGCTTAGCGATGTGATGGGACATGCGCAGGCAGGACACATCTGGATTACCTTGCAGACCCATAAGAATGTCATGGCTATTGCCTCATTGAAAGACTTGGCCGCCGTGATTCTTGTGAGCAGTCATCAGCCGAATGAAGACACTGCCATGCAGAGCAATGAGGAAGAAATACCTGTGCTGGGAACCGACCTTTCTGCTTTTGAGATCAGCGGGAAGCTCTATGAAATATTGAAGACTTGATAAAATGAACTCGTTCAGGGCCGATTTGCATGTGCATACCGTGTTGTCACCCTGCGGCGACCTCAAAATGAGTCCCGCCGCAATTGTGGAAACGGCAGCCCGCAGGGGGATCGATATCCTGGGCATCACCGACCACAACAGCACCAAACACGGGCCGCTCGTAAGCAAACTGGCCCGCGAAAAGGGAATATTCGTTTTGTGTGGGGCTGAAGTCACTACCCGCGAAGAAGCCCACTGCTTAACGTTCTTTGAAAACTTTGAAACACTTGCTGCCTTTCAGCAATACCTCGACCGACATCTGCCCGACATCAAGAATGACCCCAAATATTTTGGTTACCAGGTGGTTCTTGACGAACAGGAGATGATCGTTGAGGAAGAGGAAAGGCTGTTGATATCGGGTCTGGACCAAGGTCTGGATCAGGTGGAAACGGAAGTGCACCGGTTGGGTGGCCTTTTTATCCCTGCCCACATCGACCGGCCCAGGTACAGCCTCACCAGCCAGCTGGGTTTTGTTCCCCAGGATTTGAAAGCTGATGCCCTCGAGGTATCGCGCTTCACAACGCCGGAGGAGATGATCAGGCAGTTCCCATGGATCGAATCTTATACCTTTATCAGGAGTTCAGATGCACACCATCCTGATACCCTGGGTTCGGGTATCACCATTTTTGACATGGAAAACAGGAACTTCGGTGAAATCCGTAAGGCTCTGCACAAGCAGGACAACCGAAGCACTCGCATTGAAAAACCGGGGATATGAAGGACCTGTCGCTCCACATACTTGATATTGCCCAGAACAGCATTCGTGCCGGTGCCAGTAATATCAGCATCAGTATCACGGAGTCTGGCCATGCAGGCACTCTGGTGATAGAAGTGACCGATGATGGCAGTGGTATGCCGCAGGAAGTGCTGGAACGGGTTACCGATCCCTTCTACACTTCGCGCACCACCCGAAAGGTAGGTCTGGGCATTCCGCTGTTCAAACAAAATGCAGAAGCCACAGGGGGAAGCTTGCAGATCCGTTCCGAGCAGGGCAGGGGCACAAGCCTGACAGCCACCTTCGGACTGGATCATATCGACCGGCCGCCCCTTGGTGATGTGGCAGGGGTGATGGTGATGCTTGCCGGGGCAAACCCTGAAATACGGTTTATTTACCGCCACAGGGTGGAAGAGAATGAATTTGTACTGGATACGGCCGATATCGCCGAGGCTCTCGATGGCTTGCCTGTCAATGATCCGCAGGTGATGCGGTTTTTGAAAGAAATGATCAATGAAAACCTGGAAGCCCTCAGGGCTCCGAAAAGTTGAACCCGAATAGAAAGAAATATTTTTTCAACCTTTAACAATTGGGAGATTAAAAAAATGACAAAGATTAAATCACTGGCTGATTTGAAAAAGATGAAGGCCGACCTTCAGTCGCAAATCGCCTTAAGAGAAAAAAGCGACAATCCTGAAGGCCGGGTGCAGGTCAGGGTAGCCATGGCTACCTGCGGCATTGCTTCCGGAGCCAAGGAAGTGATGGAGTTCCTCATCGACGAGCTCGAAAAGCGTAACATCGACGCCATCGTATCTCAAACGGGCTGCATGGGCTATTGCTATGCCGAACCCACCGTTGAAGTGACCCTTCCAAATCAGGACCCCGTGGTTTTTGGATATGTTGACAAGAAAAAAGCTGATGATATCATTGAAAAATATATCAAGACCGGCGAACTGCTCGAGGGAATTATTCCGGTGAATTACGAAAAAATTGACTAACATAAAAGGAGGAAAACAGTAATGGCGAAATTCAAAATGCATATGCTGGTGTGCGGTGGCACGGGTTGCCGGGCTTCATCCAGCGACATGCTTTATAAGAATTTAAAAAAGGAAGTTCAGGAGAAAGGCCTGGAAAACGAAGTACAGGTGGTTACTACCGGATGCTTTGGTTTTTGTGAGCAGGGCCCCATCGTCAAGATGATCCCCGACAACACCTTCTATGTTGGCGTGAAGCCTGAAGATGCTATTGAGATTGTGGCTGAACATGCCATCAAGGGGCGTAAGGTGAACCGCCTGCTTTACAAAGACCCTGTAAAAAAGGAACAGATCCCCGACTCAAAGCATATGGGCTTTTACAAGAAGCAGATCCGTATTGCTTTGCGTAACTGTGGTTTGATCGATCCTGAGAACATCAGCGAATACCTTGCCCTCGATGGTTACGAAGCCCTCGGTAAGGTGCTGATGGAGATGACTCCCGAAGAGGCCATCCAGGAAGTAATAGACTCCGGTCTGCGCGGACGTGGCGGCGGTGGATTTCCCACAGGTGTCAAGTGGAAGATCGCGCACGATGTCAAGGGCGAACAAAAGTATGTGGTTTGTAATGCCGATGAGGGCGACCCCGGTGCATTTATGGACCGTTCCATCCTCGAGGGTGACCCTCACAGCGTATTGGAAGCCATGACCATCAACGGATACTGCATTGGCGCTACCAAAGGCCTGATCTATATTCGTGCTGAATATCCCCTGGCCATCAAACGGCTTAAGATCGCCATCGAGCAGGCAAGGGAATACGGCCTGTTGGGCGAAGACATCATGGGCAGCGGCTTCAACTTCGATATCGAACTGCGTTATGGTGCAGGTGCTTTTGTCTGCGGTGAAGAAACGGCCCTCATCCATTCCATGGAAGGCGAGCGCGGGGAGCCTACCTTTAAACCCCCCTTCCCGGCACAAAGCGGATATTTGGGCATGCCTACCAACGTGAACAACGTGGAGACCTATGCCAATATCCCCGTCATTATTAATAAAGGCGCCAAGTGGTTTTCCTCCATTGGCACCGAGAAGTCAAAAGGGACCAAAGTGTTTGCCCTGGCCGGCAAGATCAACAACGTGGGCCTCATTGAAGTGCCTATGGGTATTACCCTGCGCGAAGTGATCTTTGAGATCGGCGGCGGCATCAAAGGCGGCAAGAAGTTTAAAGCCGTGCAGACCGGTGGACCCTCCGGTGGATGCCTTACCGAGAAACATCTCGACACACCGATCGACTACGATAACCTGCTTGCTTCCGGCTCTATGATGGGCTCAGGTGGCATGATTGTGATGGATGAAGACGACTGCATGGTGTCGGTGGCCAAGTTTTACCTCGATTTTACCGTGGAAGAATCCTGCGGAAAGTGCTCTCCCTGCCGCATTGGAAACAAGCGCTTGTATGAGATTCTGGATAAAATAACAAAAGGGCAGGGGACCATGGAAGACCTCGATAAGCTGCGCAACCTTAGCCAGGTCATCAAGGACACTTCTCTTTGTGGTCTTGGACAGACTTCTCCCAACCCGGTGCTCTCAACGCTCGATAATTTCTATGATGAATACCTGGCACACGTTACAGAACAGAAGTGTTTCGCAGGTCAGTGCAAGGATCTCATTCGTTACGAGATCATCCCGGAAAACTGCGTTGGCTGTACCGCCTGTGCCCGCAACTGCCCCGTGAACTGCATCGCGGGCGAAAGAAAACAGGTGCACCTTATCGACCAGTCGCTCTGTATCAAGTGCGGTGCCTGTATGGAGAAATGTAAGTTTAATGCGGTAACAATCATTTAAAAGAAGGACTCAAGAATATGGAACTGATTAAATTAACCATAGATAACAGAACGGTCGAAGTTGAGAAGGGTACCACCATCTTCCACGCTGCCAAGAAACTGGGCATCGAGATACCGACCCTTTGCTATATGAACCTGGGCGACCTGAACATTGAACACAAACCCGGCGGTTGCCGTGTATGTGTGGTGGAAGTAGAAGGCCGCCGCAATCTGGCGCCCTCCTGTGCCACAGAATGCGCCGAAGGATTGGTCGTGAAGACCAACAGCATGCGCGTGCTCAACTCAAGGCGCACGGTGCTTGAGCTCATCCTCAGCGACCACCCCTTCGACTGCCTCATTTGTGCCAAGAGTGGCAACTGTGACCTGCAGGATCTGGCCATCAAAATGGGGGTAAGAAACATTCCATACCAGGGCGAGAAATCGACTTATAAGCCCGACTTCTCCCCGGCCATCATTCGCGAAATGGATAAGTGTATCATGTGCCGCCGCTGCGAAACGATGTGCAACGACTTCCAGACCGTGGGCGTGCTTTCGGGTATCAACAGGGGATTTGAAGCCGTGGTGGCTCCCGCTTTCGAGCGCGACCTCGACCACAGCGAATGTACCTATTGCGGACAGTGTGTGGCCGTTTGCCCCACCGGCGCCCTCACCGAGGTCGACCATACCCCGCAGGTAATCCGTGCTCTGGCTGATCCCGCCAAGACCGTCGTGGTTCAAACCGCTCCTGCAGTGCGCGCCGCACTGGGTGAAGCGTTTGGCCTTGAGCCCGGCACCCTCGTGACCGGTAAACTGGCCGCTGCCCTGCGCCGTCTCGGCTTCGACTATGTCTTCGATACCGACTTTGCTGCCGACCTCACCATTATGGAAGAAGGCTCAGAGCTGCTCGACCGCCTCGGGAGATTCCTTAATGGCGACAAGAGCGTGAAGCTACCCATGCTGACCTCCTGCTGCCCCGGTTGGGTGAACTTCTTTGAACACAACTTTTCCGATTTACTTGACGTACCCTCAACGGCCCGCTCCCCGCAGCAGATGTTCGGATCTATTGCCAAATCCTATTTTGCTGAGAAGATCAAGATCGACCGCAAGAACATGATTGTGGTTTCCATCATGCCCTGCGTCGCCAAAAAATTCGAGTGCACCCGCGAAGAGTTTAAGGTAGATGGCAACCCCGATGTGGATTATTCCATCTCAACCCGTGAGCTGGCAGCCCTCATCAAGGGTGCCAACATCGACTTCAACAGCCTGCCCGATGAAAATTTTGACAACCCCATGGGTGAATCTACCGGAGCCAGTGTCATTTTCGGGGTGACCGGTGGCGTGATTGAAGCCGCCGTTCGTACCGCTTACGAATTGCATACAAAGAAAACCCTCGAAAAGGTGGACTTCAAACAACTGCGTGGCATGGAAGGCATTCGTGCCGCAAGTGTCGACTTCGACGGAGTGGAGATCAAGATCGGTATCGCTCACGGGCTGGGTAACGCCCGCAAACTGCTTGAAGACGTACGTGCTGGTAAGAGCGAATTTCACGCCATCGAGATCATGGCCTGCCCCGGCGGATGTATCGGTGGAGGCGGTCAGCCCTTGCACCACGGCAACTCAGCCATCCTAAAAGCCCGTTCGAAGGCCATTTATGCCGAAGACGAGCTGAAAGTGCTGCGCAAGAGCCATGAAAACCCCTACATCATCAAACTGTATGAGGAATACCTGGGTAAGCCCCTCAGCGAGAAGGCGCATCATTTACTGCATACCCATTATTTTGCAAAGCAAACCACTCATATTGACATTGACTAAGCCCCCGGCTTTTTTTCAGTCTTCATTGGTAACAAAAAAAATCACAGATAATGACTTCCGTAAAATTAAAACTCAAAGAAAAGGACGTGCAAAAGATCCATGAGATCTGCAAGTCGTTTAACAACGAGGCCGGCGAACTGATCAATGTTTTGCACAAGTCCCAGGAGTATTTCGGTTACCTGCCTGCCGAGGTGCAGGAAGAGGTGGCCTTAGGCTTGAATATCCCTGTGGCGAAAGTGTATGGCGTGGTGACCTTTTATTCATTCTTCACCATGCTGCCCAAGGGCCGCTATCCCATCAGCATCTGCACCGGCACGGCTTGTTACGTGCGTGGTGCTGAAAAAGTGCTTGACGAATTCAAGCGCATCCTGAAAGTTTCCGTGGGTGAAACCACGCCCGACGGAAAATTCTCCATCACCTGCCTGCGCTGTGTAGGTGCCTGCGGATTGGCACCCGTGGTCATGGTCGGCGACAAGACTTATGGTCGCGTAACTACCGACGGGGTGAAGGATATCCTCAAAGAATATGAGAACGAGTAATCGAACCATATTTCTTTCCATTAATCAAAAAGGGGCTGACTTTCCAGGCAGCCCCTTTCTTTTTGATAAAATTGGACCAAGGGACAAGGGCTATTTGTTACGAACATCAAAAAGAGGCATAAAAAAAACCCAGAAATATTCTCAATAAATGAATCAGAGAAGAAAAAACCTTAACGATCTGATGATTTGTTTAATATAGTTATCCCCAGTCCAATGTTTATATGGGGTGGCTCTGATGGTTGCCAACCTAAAAAACTATTTATGAATTTGTAATTAATTAATAATCCAAAGTCAGGTTTGAGGTTTGTCTCCGATTCAGTCCTTGTTGGGTAGGTTGCAATAAATTTCTCATTTTCAATCCCTATCTGAGCATACAATCGGAAATCCTCGCTCTTAAATAACCGAAGATTTAACCCAGCTAAAAATGCTTTCCCTTCATCGTCATATTCCACGAAATCCTTGTGATACTCTTTAAACCATAAATAGCCAAGGTAAAAACCTAATTTCTTCTTTGATAAATAACCCAATCGGATCGACCCTCCGGTATCCACTTTTTCGCATTCCTCGCATTTCGAAAAGTTTGTAATATATCCCAGGTTGAAATACGACCTGGAATATTCCTGGCTCTGACAAAGCAGGGGAATAAGAAGAAAGATAACAAAAACCGGAAAAGAACTTGTTGAACTTTTCATACCTTTTTGTTTTTGCGTTAATAACAAGAAAGTTACAAAATAATTGAACAAAAAAAATGCATCCGATATTTTTTTAGGACCCGTTTTTTCGTTTGGATTTGGACTTATTTGAAATTATCGAATAACATTAATTTATTGTCCAAAAACATCTTTTGAATTTCAAAAAATGTGAAACTCAAAGTCAGACTGAATAAAATTTCTTCTGGCCCCCAAAACCCTCGGGATCGGATTGGCCGATTAATTATCATACTTCTTTCAACAAAAAGCCATTTTAAATTTAAAGGCCATTAGCCTTTAAAAGATTATAGTTAAGTCTATTAAACTCCCTTCAATGAGAAGGCTTTTTTCAAAATGGCTGCTGAGAATGAGAAAAAATGAAATTTGGAATTTTTCTTTGCCTCAAACTCTTTAAAATAATGGGTATACCGAATCAGGGATGGATTTTACTGCCTGGAAAGGATATGCAATGGGGGCGTAAATGGAAAGGGTATTCTCACCGTCCAGCAAACCAATGGTTGAGAAGGGGGCGGCAATGTTTTACAGCCCCTTTAATAATGAAAAGCCGTTAAGGGCTTTTCGCAAAAAAAATCCTTTTTACTCTTT
>JAZBOS010000027.1 GCA_036351255.1 Bacteroides sp. | reverse complement strand
TGGGGTCGCGCGAATAGCCTGCTACGGCAATATGCCTCTGCGACAGAAAGGCATCGATCTTCTGTTTTTCAGTCATTTTTACTTGTTTTTCAAGGTTGAAAAGAAATGAGGAAATTAGTTTCCTCAATATTCCAGATTCCTGAAGACCTTCAAAAGGCCCATCACCTTCCTGCTAGCCATACATATCCACATATTCATACGTATTTCCACAATGATGCAGGAACTTCAGGAAATCATCGTACCTGATCACAAGGGAAGCCGTGTTGATGCATGGGTGAAAGCTAATGGTTGTGCTCTTCTCAAGGTTTTTATCGAGGAAAAGATGGACATGTTTAGCATGATCGTTGATCAGCCCGAAAGGAGTCACGGAACCCGGCGTCAGCCCCAAATGTTTTTTAAGCCTTTCAGGAGAAGCGAAGGTCAATTTCCCCTGTTTCAGCCTTTGTTCCAGATCACGAATATTCAAATCCTGCCGGTGGTCAAGGATGACCAAATAATGCCTGTTGCCTTTATGATTGCGGAAGAACAGGTTTTTGCAATGGGTGGCATCCAGGTCTTTCCAGTATTTCATTGCCTCTTCCACAGTAGGTGCGGCAGGGTGAGGATGATAGTCAAAAGGGATGCCTAACTCTTCCAGCAGTTGATATAATTTTGGATCTCCGTTCATAAGAGGCAAATTTAAAAAAACAAAGGCATTCATGAAAAAAAAGAAAGCTGTCAGAATGATTTTATGACAGCTTTCTTAAATTTATTTATACGCTGATATTCAGCTCTTCACCCTGGTTGAAGGGCGTCGGTAAGCGAAACCGAACGCCTTATTTCGTCCTGGGTAACGTTTTGGTCAGTCAATTCACCTGCCATGTATGAGGCATATGCAGCCATGTCAAAATAACCATGTCCACAAAGATTGAAAAGTATTGTGCGTTCAGTCCCTTCTTCCTTGCAACGCAAAGCCTCATCAATTACCGTAGCTATAGCATGGGTGGCTTCAGGCGCAGGAATAATGCCTTCAGATTTAATAAAGTCCATTCCTGCCTCGAAGCAACGCTTCTGGTTTTGCGACACGGCCTCAATCAATCCATCTTTGAGCAACTGACTTACAATAACACCAGCTCCATGATACCTTAAGCCACCAGCGTGAATGGGAGAAGGCATAAAATCATGCCCTAGCGTGTACATTGGTAGAAGGGGTGTCATGCCAGCGGTATCGCCAAAATCGTAACGAAACTCACCGCGTGTTAACTTAGGACAAGAGGCGGGTTCAACGGCAATGCAGCGAACATTTTGGTTTTGACGAAGATTCTTCTCAAGGAAAGGGAAAGCTATGCCGGCAAAGTTGCTACCTCCCCCAAAAGGAGCCACCACAATGTCCGGAAAATCTCCAGCCTTTTCAAGCTGAAGAATTGCCTCCTGCCCTATTATGGTTTGGTGTAACAAAACATGATTTAGCACGCTGCCAAGGGCATAGTGAGCCTCGGGATCGCTTGCTGCACGTTCAATGGCTTCTGAAATAGCAATCCCCAGACTCCCCGAAGAAAGAGGTTCAGCTTCCAGCACACGCCTGCCCGTTTCAGTAATCATTGATGGAGAGGAATGAACCGTTCCGCCGAAAGTGTTCATCATGATTTTTCGATAGGGCTTTTGGTCATAGCTCACCTTTACCATAAAAACTTCGCACTCCATGCCAAACATTTGGCAGGCATAGGCAAGTGCCGTACCCCATTGGCCTGCACCTGTCTCTGTTGTAATGCGTTTTATTCCTTCCGTCTTACTGTAAAACGCTTGAGCAACGGCCGTGTTGGGTTTATGCGAGCCAGCTGGGCTAACCCCTTCATATTTATAATAAATTTTGGCTGGAGTGCCAAGCAGCTTTTCAAGCCCAATGGCCCGAAAAAGCGGGGTGGGCCTCCATCCTGCATAGATCTTGCGAACTTCTTTTGGAATCTCTATGAATCGCTCCGATGAGACCTCTTGCATAATCAACTCTTTGGGAAACAATGGTTCAAGCAAATCAGGGGTGATGGGCTGTTTTGTACCTGGGTGAAGCGGAGGCAATGGCTTATTAGGCATATCTGCCGTTATATTATAATAGAAATGCGGAATCTCCGTTTCGGAAAGCATTATTTTTCGTTGCATGGTAATGAATTTTAAAACAATAAAATAACTGATTGACCGGCATTAACCGGCAAAAGAATTTTGGTTGTAATTGTCTGGAATTACAAGGAGGCCTTAAGCCCCCCAATGAGGTTAGATTAATATATTAGCAGCCCGGGAGGACCGCCACCAAGTCCAGGTGTTGCGAAGCCAGGAGCTTCCAAAGGGGGTCAATATTTCTGACAAATGCGTCATGAGGAAGACAAAATTAATGATTGAATTGAAAATAACAACTATTTTAAAAAAATATTTGAAAAAAACATTTAAATATCTGATTACAAACATATTTCTTGAATTGTAAAATAAAATGGAGTTTAAGGATGCTGGTTAAGCTTTTTTTATACAACATTTGGCTCATAATTTTCTAACTTTGTGTTTTAGAAAAATAGAAATGATTATTAACCTTAAAAAAATTGAAGACCATGTTATCAAAGAAAATGGAAGAGATCCTGAATCTTCAGGTTGGAAAAGAAGCTTACGCTTCGGCACTTTACCTGGCAATGGCCTCCTGGGCTGAGAATAAAGGATACGAAGGGATATCCGAGTGGTTTTATGCACAGTCGGAGGAGGAACGGGTCCATATGCTGAAATTCCTGCGTTACGTAAATGAGCGCGGCGGACATGGTGTCGTTCCGCTGGTAGATCAGCCCCCTGTAGAATTCAAGGATGTGAAAAACGTTTTTGATGCTTCGCTTGAGCACGAGCAAATGGTAACCCGCTCCATCAACGAGATCGTTGGACTGGCCCTGGAAGAAAAAGATTTCACCACGCATAACTGGATCCAGTGGTTCGTGACAGAACAACTTGAGGAAGAATCATCCGTTCAGCGAATCATTGACAAGCTCAATATGCTTGAAGGGAAAAACCTCTATGTTTTTGACCGCGACATTATGAATCTTCGCGGTGGCGAAGGTGAGGAATAGAATTAAAAAAATCAGGGGATTATTTATCCCCTGATTTTTTCTTATTACTTTCGCAGCCCGATTGCCTCCTTAGCTCAGCTGGTAGAGCAACGCACTCGTAATGCGTAGGTCGCGGGTTCAAGTCCCGTGGGAGGCTCGACCTTTACTCAATAGAGCAAAAGGGATAAGTTCCGTTACTTGTCCCTTTCTTTTTTCCCTCCCTCGGGATTTAGCCTGTCCTCCCCGCTTCTTAGATGCAAAGGAGCCTACCAATCATTTCCTATCCACCACTTAGATCTGATTATCAATTAAATAACTATAATTAGGAAAAAAAGTACTTTTTTTCTTGTTTTATATATTCTTTAATTAGTATATTTGCGCATTCAAATACCTTAATTCAACAAAAGCTGTTTGAGCAAAGTTTTAAACATATCAGAAGCCGCCACCATAGCCATACACAGCATGGCGCTAATAGCACACAGTAAGGAATTGCTGAATGCACACGAGATCGCAGAGGTTACCGGTTTCTCAAAGAATCACATCTCAAAGGTGTTGCAACAGCTGGTAAAAAACAATCTGCTCAATTCCACAAGGGGTCCTAAAGGAGGGTTTGAAATCAAAAGAAATCCCGAGACCATTTCTCTTATGGAAATCTATAAGATCATTGATGGAGAAATAGATCAAGGCACTGGCTGTAAGATGCAATGCGAAAACTGCCCCTTCAATAACTGCATTTTTGGGGGTTTGAGTGAAAAATTCAGCCGGGAATTCAGTGAATATCTCCAGGCAAAAACCTTAGCAATGGTATAAATTCCTAAACCTAAAAATACTTTTTCTAAAGAATGAAGCGAACTATTATTAAAATTGATGAAGATCTCTGCAACGGTTGTGGCCTTTGCGTTAGCGGCTGTCATGAAGGAGCTCTCCAGCTCATTGACGGCAAAGCCCGGATGATCAGTGACCTCTATTGCGATGGACTGGGCACCTGCATCGGGGATTGCCCGGAAGGAGCCATTACCCTTGAAGAGCGTGAAGCAGAGCCCTATAATGAAGTGGCCGTAATGAAGCGCGTGGTTCCCAAAGGTGAAAAAACCATCATTGCCCACCTGAATCACTTAATTGACCACGACCAGCGTGATTTTGTCCTGGAAGGCCTTGATTACCTCAATGATAACGACATTAAAATTGATAATACCCAATTACATAAATTTAAAAACGAAAAGGAAATGAGCAGTTCTTGTCAATCCAGCGGAAACGGAGGAGGATGCCCCGGATCAATGGCTATTAGCTTTGATTTGCCTGCTGAACCAAAAGCAAACTATACTGTTGCAGAAGACCAGCCATCTGAATTGAAACAGTGGCCGGTACAGTTTCACTTGTTAAGTCCCCAAGCCCCCTATTTTCGCAATGCCGATGTATTATTGGCTGCCGATTGTGTGGCTTTCAGCATGGGCAACTTCCATAGCAAACACCTGAAAGGCAAAAGCCTGGCTATTGCTTGTCCCAAACTGGACGCGAATAAGGAAAGCTATATTGAAAAGCTGACCGCTATGATCGATGAGGCAAAGATCAATACACTGACGGTGATGATGATGGAAGTACCCTGCTGTTCTGGTTTGATGCAGATCGCTAAAATGGCCACTCAACAAGCCAACCGTAAAGTGCCTATCAAGGCCATGATCGTAAGTCTTCAGGGAGAAGTTATCAGTGAGGATTGGGTTTAACAGAGGTATTTTATATATTGGAAAATCTAGGCACAATTTTACTTTTTAAATACAATTTCCAACCAAAGTTTCACAACAATATTAACCCAAAAAACAGGAGATTAAAATTATGAGTATGTTTTGTTTTCAGTGTCAGGAAGCTGCAAAGGGGACCGGTTGCACCATCAAGGGTGTGTGTGGGAAAACCCCGGACGTAGCAGGCATTCAGGATGTATTAATGTATTTCCTCCGTGGGCTGTCTGTTTACGCAGAAATGGGCCGCGAAAAAAACATCGAAAATGAAGAGGTTAACCAATTTGTTTTTGAAGGCCTTTTCATGACCATTACCAACGCCAACTTCGATCACCATCGTTTTGTAGACCAGATCAGCAAAGGCTTTAAGATCCGGGAAAAATTTGTCAAGCAATTGAAAGAAGCTGGCATTGAAATTGACAACAGTAATCTGCCCGACGCAGCCACTTGGGTAGCCAATACTGCCGCCGAGTTTGAAAGCAAAGCGGGTGATGTGGGCGTTTTACAATTGAGTAAAAATGAAGACATCCGGTCATTGCGCGAACTGATGGTCTATGGGATAAAAGGGATGGCCGCATATGCAGAACACGCCTACAACCTTGGATATAAAGACAACGAAGTATACCGCTTCATGCAAAGAGGTTTAGCCGCTACTCTCAACGATGATCTTTCGGCAGAAGAACTCACTGCCCTCGTTTTGGAAACCGGGAAATATGGTGTTCAGGTTATGGCGCTCCTCGACAAGGCCAACACCGCCACTTATGGCAACCCGGAAATCACCAGGGTGAATATCGGCGTACGCAATAACCCTGCTATCCTCATCAGCGGCCACGACCTCCGCGATATGGAAGACTTGCTTGAGCAAACAAAGGATACTGGCGTCGACGTATACACCCACAGCGAAATGCTTCCTGCCAACTATTACCCCGCTTTCAAAAAGTATGAGCATTTTGTTGGCAACTATGGCAATGCCTGGTGGAAACAGCGCGAAGAGTTTGAGACTTTCAACGGTCCCATCCTTTTTACGACCAACTGTATTGTCCCCCCGCTTAAAAGCGCTACTTACACCGACCGCATCTATACCACTGGTGCATCAGGTTTGGAAGGCGCCATTCATATTCCTGAACGCAAGGAAGGCGGACGTAAGGATTTCTCACAAATCATAGAACACGCCAAGCGCTGCGACCCTCCAAAGGAAATTGAAAATGGCGAGATCGTTGGTGGCTTTGCCCATAACCAGGTAATGCAACTGGCAGACAAGGTTGAAGATGCCGTAAAGTCAGGCGCAATCCGCAAGTTCTTTGTCATGGCAGGCTGTGATGGCCGAATGAAGGACCGTGAATACTACACCGAGTTTGCTGCAGCACTTCCAAAGGACACCGTTATTCTTACTGCAGGCTGTGCAAAATACCGATACAATAAATTGCCACTGGGTGACATTGGTGGCATTCCCCGCGTGCTCGACGCAGGCCAGTGCAACGACAGCTACAGCCTTGCTGTAATTGCCCTCAAACTTAAGGAAGTATTTGAGCTTAACGACATCAATGAACTTCCAATAGCCTATAACATTGCATGGTATGAACAAAAGGCAGTAATTGTTTTGCTGGCGTTGCTCTACCTGGGGGTGAAGAATATTCACCTCGGACCTACACTGCCCGCATTCCTCTCACCCAATGTGGCCAAAGTGCTTGTCGAGAATTTTGGCATTGCGCCCATCAGCACGGTGGATGAAGATATGAAAATCTTCCTGAACTAATTAATTATCAATTCTCTTCATACAAAACCTGCCGGGCCTGAAAACCTGGCAGGTTTTCAATTCCTGAAAAACAAATACATTAACCTTGATTCTAATGGAATACGACCCTGTCATCTGCACTTGTCTTGAAATAAAGCAAAGCGAAATTGAAAAAGCAATCAGGGATAAGCACCTAAAAACCATTGAAGAGGTGCAAAATGAGACTCAGGCAGGAACGGTCTGTGGAGCCTGTGTGGATGATATTTTCCTCCTCCTTGAGAAGATTAACGGCAAGGTGGAGCTTTAGGATTCTGATATTTCATTGCTTTTGATATCAGATTAACGAACAACCATTTTTTACTCAAGAAATACCTAAAACCCAAAGCCAGTCACCTGACATTTGAAGCTAAATTTCATAACCTGAAACCTTATCAAAAATAAATAATAACTCCCAATATTTTTCTCATGAGCACTTTCGATACCAGTAAAATCATAGCATTCACCCAGGCAGTAGACTATTCAACCGACGGAATTGTAAGCAAGCAGGTGCTGCTCAAGACCACCGGCAACGTCACCTTGTTTGCCTTCGACAAGGGGCAGCGCCTCAGCGAGCACAGTGCCCCATTCGATGCCATGGTGCAGGTGCTGGAAGGCAAAGCCGAGGTCATCATCGACCAACAGCCCTTTCACTTGGATGCCGGCCAAACCATTATTATGCCAGCCAACGTCACCCACGCTGTAAATGCCATTGAGCGCTTCAAAATGTTGCTGACCATGATCAAAGGACAATAAATATAAGTCTTACGTTCATTTTCCCCTGGATCTTACTCCAATGTTTAAGAATATTCATCGCTGGTTCAGCGTGTTGGCAACATTTTTTATCCTGATGTTTGCTGTTTCGGGTATCGTACTCAATCACCGGCATTTTTTCTCTCCGGTGTCCGTAAACTGTCAATGGCTGCCTGGCGATTACCGCTTTGTCAACTGGAACCTGGCAGCCATTAAAGGTGCCACTCCCCTTCAAGGTGACAGCCTCCTGGTATATGGCAACATAGGGATTTACCTTACTGACTCCGTGTTTTCCGGGTTCAAGTCCTTTAATAAAGGTTTTCCAAAAGGAACAGATAACCGCAAAACCTTCCACATCTTTCGTTCTCCAAAAGGTAACGTTTATGCGGGGACCCTTTCTGGCCTATATTATTTAAAAGATAAGCAGTGGATCCACTTGCCGTTACCTGCCCAAGTAAAGCAGGTAAGAGCCATTGACATGCGAGGCGATACCCTGATGGTCTTTTCCCGTTCAGTCCTTTTCCTGGGCTGCGACAATCCCCTGGAGCCCCGCTTTACCGAACATCGGTTGCCCCACCCAAAAGGATATGCAGCTCGTACTTCCCTCTTCCGGGCACTTTGGGTGCTCCATTCCGGCGAGATATTTGGCTTTGCAGGTAAGATCATTGTCGATTTTATGGCCCTGGTGATGATCTTCCTGACCCTAACAGGGATTATCTGGTTCATTGCACCTGATTTGATGAAGTCCCTGAAAAACAGATTAAGGACACGCAAAAGATTTGGGAAACTGAACCGTTTTTCCAGAAAATGGCATAACCTCATCGGCATTTCCATGGTTTTATTCCTCGTGATCAATACCGTTGCCGGCACTTTTCTGCGCCCGCCTCTACTCATAGCTATCGCAAGGAGCGACATGGCTAACATCAAAGGCACCATCCTCGACCATATGAACCCTTGGTATGACAAACTTCGCGATATCCGATACGATGCCTTGGGCGATCAGTTCCTTATCTCAACTTCTGAAGGATTCTTTTCAGCTTCTCCTGAACTGAGCGACTCCCTGACACCATTTTCAGACCAGCCACCCATCAGCATCATGGGAATCAACGTTTTTGAATCACAGCCAGATGGGCAATTTATTGTGGGCTCATTCAGTGGTCTTTTTTCCTGGGACCCCTCCTCCGAGCTTATCATTGACAAGATCACCGGTCTGCCCCCTGCAAGGGTAAATGACCTTTCCAGCCCGTTCGGGAGCCTTCCGGTGGCGGGGTTTATCCAAACCACACAAGGCGAGGAGTACATTTTTGACTTCGACGCCGGTGTTCTTTCCAAAACTCCGCGTTTAAAGTTCCCTGAGATGCCAGAACACATAAAGAAAAACACCCCCATGCCTCTCTGGAACCTGGCGCTTGAAATCCATACCGGAAGAATTTATTCCTTTATCTTTGGGAGATTCTACATTTTATTCATTCCCCTTGCCGGAATGGTAGTCCTGAGTATTCTGATTTCTGGCCTGGTACTATGGCTCAGGGATTATCGCAGAAAGAAAAGGATCCGTAAGCATTGTCAACCCCCCATATCATGATCAAGAAAAACACTCCAGTCACTGCTCCCGCAGTACCTGCAGCCGTCAATGGCCACATCATGCATAGTGACTCCCGTGCAGAAGCCATCCTCCTTACCCTTCTTCCCGGAGAGGAAATTGCAATGCACAAAAATCCATTCGACGTTTTGTTTTGCGGCATCTCAGGTAAAGCAACCCTGATATCCCCTTCAATGACAGAAACCATTGAAGCGGGTGAGACCATCTTTGTGACAGCTGATGAGGATCGGGCCTGGAAAAACAACCATACCCTGCCTGCAAAAATCCTGGTAGTAAAGATCTTGAAATAGCCAGCAGGAAAGCGATTCGGGAAACCCTGAGAAAAATAAAATCGGTTCCTTGCAAAAAACGATGCTTTTTTCATATATTTATCCCTGAAATCCAAGACCTTCTGCACCATGAAAAGATCTTTACGCATCCCATTTGTACTTTCACTCATTCTCTCAGCCATTCCCCTGGCATCCAGTGCACAACAACAGGATACGCTTAAAAACCTGGAGGCCTTTGCCGATGGGGTCTTTGAAACAATTATGGATAGGGATCACATTGCAGGAGCCACTTTTGCTGTGATCAGACCCGGACAACCCATGATCAAAAAAGGTTATGGTTTTGCCCGCGTCGACGAGGAAATACCCGTAAACCCCGAAACTACCCTCTTTCGTATTGGCTCCATCAGCAAATTATTTGTCTGGTTTAGTGTCATGCAAATGGTGGAACAAGGGAAGCTAGATCTTGACAGGGATGTGAACGAATACCTCGAAGCTTTTAAGATCCCTGACACTTACGATCAACCGGTGACCCTGCGAAGTTTGATGACTCACACCCCGGGCTTTGAGGATAAATTTTACAAGTTGTTTGTTTTGGATGAGGATGATATGCTTCCTCTGGCGCAGGTTCTCAAGGAACAAATGCCTGATCGCGTAAGGCCTCCCATGCAGCAGGCCTCTTACTCCAATCACGGGACCGGTATTGCTCAATACCTGGTGGAACTGGCCAGCGGGATGCCTTTCGCAGACTATGTCCAGCAACACCTTTTCGACCCCCTGGGCATGCAAAACACCACCATCCGCCAGCCCTTACCTAATCGTTTTGTATCTCAGATGTCTGGCGGCTATGCATACGCTGATGGGGAATATGTGGAGAAGCCCTTCGAACTGGTGCCCTTGCAAAGCGTTGGCGGGGCCAGCACTACCGCCCACGATATGACACTGTTCATGGAAGCATTATTGAATAACACTTGTCTGAACGGTTATTGCCTGCTTGACTCCACCACCTGGGCCTTGATGCTCACACCCGCCTTTTCTCATGCCCCCGGGTTGAACCCCTCACCTCTCGGCATCATGGATATCAGCAGAAATGGCTACGAAATATATGGCCACGGTGGAAACACCTTTCTCTTTCATTCGATGATGGCCATTTTCCCTGAAGAACAAACCGGAATCTTTTATTCCTTTAATAGTGAAGGCGGGGCCGGTCCATCAGGAGAAGTGCTTGAGAAACTAGTCGACTATTATTTCCCTGATGAAAGGCCTCTACAGGAGCCCTTCGCTATGAGCGATGAGGCTCTGGAAGAGTTCGCTGGCTCTTACCGGATTAACCGCTATTCGCATTCGGAACTCTTTAAGATCCTTGGCTGGATGGCAAGTGGAAAAATTACCCCCGAAAACGGAAAATTGAAAATAGTAGCAAGGGGCGAAACTACCTGGGGTGTGCCCGTCGACAGCCTGACTTTTAGAAATGAAAAAAACAACCAGACCATCGTTTTCTCGCGCGATAATAAAGGAAGAATAGAAAACATGTACCTGGAGCAGATGGCTTTCATGGCCCTGGTGAAGAACCGTGGAATATGGAATCCCACCTTGCATTTAACCCTGCTGGTGTTGCTGATTGCGGTTATGTTTTACATTCTCATTATCTGGCCATGGATTTTTTTCGTTCGCCGGAAATATGTGCGCGCTGACCGGGCACCGGTGACCCTGCCCTTGCTTAGCAAAGTCATTGCCTGGGTTACGGCACTTTGCTATCTGATTTTCTTTGTGGCCCTGGTAATGGGAATGCCTCCGGGACAAGACATTGTTTATGGGGTTACCACAGGCATTAAAATCGCCCTTTTCTTCCCGCTGCTAGCTATTCCCTTTACCCTGCTGATGGTATGGCAAAGCATTAGCCTGCTCGATGAACGGAAAACCCGCTTTCGCAGCCGTTTGTTTTACTGGCTCTCGACCATCATTTTTTTGGCGGTAATCTGGCAATTTTCTTTTTGGAATCTGTTGGGATGGAATTTTTAAAAAATTGTCAAAACTCCGATCTCCCAACCAATAGCAATAAATTTACCCTGACATCCTCAAATTCCCCCATAATCGGCCAAAACCGGCCGCCCGGTATGGTTATGCCGTTACATAGGATTTTATATTTTTGCAGTGAAAATTATTAAATCTCACCCATTTCTTATATGTTCTCAAATCTCCGCGCCCCAAAGATTATCCTGGTTTCTTTTTTATCCATTCTTTTCACCTTTCCCATTCAGGCCCAGCAAAGCCGAAAGAAGCTTCAAGCCCTGCGGGTGGAGACAGCACCACATCTGGACGGCACCTTGTCTGACCCGCTCTGGCAACTGGCTTTACCTGCCACCGGCTTTTCGCAATACGAACCCCATAACGACCGGCCCGCCACCTTTGACTCGGAAGTAAGGGTGCTTTTCAACGACCAAGGGGTGTTTATTGGGGCTATACTATTCGATTCAAGCCCCGACAGCATCCTCACTGAGCTGGGGCTGCGCGACTCAAACGACAATCTCAATGCCGACCAGTTCTGGGTTGATATCAATCCGTTCAACGACGGAATTTATGGCTTTCGCTTTAAGGTCTCAGCCTCGGGCGTGGAAACCGACATCAATATGTCGGGCAGCAGTGGCGACCGGGGCGACATCAACTGGGATGCTGTGTGGCGCAGCCACGTCAGCATTACCAATCAGGGTTGGATTGTGGAAATGGAAATTCCTTATTCTGCCCTCCGCTTTCCTAAAAACAATGTCGAGGATTGGGGCATCAATTTCTGGCGCGAAATTCGTCGCAACCGCGAATCATCCAGCTGGAACTTTGTCGATCGCCGCATTGGCAATGTCATGGGATCCATGGGCTTGCTTAGCGGAATGGAAGGCATTGACCCTCCCCTGCGTCTTGCATTATTCCCTTATTTAGTGGGCTATATGGAAAAGAATGGCGGGAATGAGGGTTGGGGAAGCACCTTCAATGGCGGGATGGACGTCAAGCTGGGGCTCAGTGAAAGCTTTACCCTTGATATGACCCTGGTACCCGACTTTGGACAGGTGCATTCCGATGCCAGGGTGCTCAACCTCTCCCCTTTCGAGGTACAATACGATGAAAAAAGGCAGTTCTTCACCGAAGGAACCGACTTGTTCAGTAAGGCAAACCTGTTTTACTCCCGCAGGATCGGAGCTCAGCCCAGGGGCTATAGAAATGTGAGAAACCAATTGGAAGAAAACGAGGTCATCGAAGAAAACCCCCAGGAAACCCGGCTGATCAATGCCACCAAGTTTTCGGGCCGCACTTCAGGCGGACTGGGTATCGGCATCTTCAATGGGATGACCGCCGCCAGTCACGCCACATTGCACGACACCCTTACCGGCCAGAGCCGTCAGATTACCACACAGCCCTTTACCAATTACAACCTGGTCGTACTCGATCAAAGCCTGCCCAACAATTCGTTCGTTAGCCTGGTCAATACGAATGTGACCGGGGCGGTAAAAGGTTATGTGGCCAATGTGACCGGCACCGAATTCCGTCTGCTCGACCGCAGCAATATGTTCCGGATCAGTGGACAGGGCGCAATAAGCCAGCAATATTATGATGGGCTCAACAACAACTTTGGCTATAAGTATGACATGAACGCGGGCAAATACGGAGGTACCTGGCAATACCGTTACTCCCGTTCAGTGATCAGCGACACCTATGAACAAAATGACCTTGGATTCCTCAGGAGAAACAATGAAATAGAGGATGAGGTTTCGCTTAGTTACAATGTTTTTGAACCTTTCTGGCGCATCCTGAATTTCTCATCCGGGTTGGGTTTCGAGTATGCACGATTGTTTAACCCCAACACTTTTACCGGGATGGATCTGGATTATGAACTCAGGGTCTTGTTTGACTCCCGGTTCTTTATTAATTTCGATGCCAGCTATGATCCCAAAGGCGCCCGCGATTACTTTGAACCACGCGTAACCGGACGCTTCTATGAAACAGATGACTCGTATCGTTTCGACCTGAGGCTGTCAACCGACTACAGAAAAAGGATATATCTTGATGGCGACATTGAGTTTTCGAAAATCAATTCGATTTATGAACAACAGGATTTCTCCATTTACATCAGGCCTACCTTCCGGGCCAGCAACCGCCTGAACTTATCTTATGGCCTGAGCTTCAGCGAAGAAAAAAATGATATTGGCTATGTAGACCATTGGTCACCCGACTCTGTCTTCTTCGGTTTAAGGCAAACTCCTACCACCATTAACACCCTACATGTAACCTATATTTTCAACAATCGCCTTTCGCTGGATTTCGACCTGCGCCACTACTGGTCAAGGGTCTTTTACGACGGCGACTATTTTTTCCTGAAGCCCAACGGCCGGCTGGAACCATGGGCGGAGGACCTGCTTGTTGAAGACATCAACTACAATGCCTTCACCATCGACACCAAACTTACCTGGAACTTTGCCCCCGGAAGCCAACTCTCACTGGTGTGGAAAAACATCATTGATACTTCAGGCAGCGAGATATCCCACACCTTTCTCGAAAACCTTGAACGCACCCTTAATGAACCGCAGATCAACAGCTTATCGCTGAAAATATTGTATTACATCGATTACCCGATGATAAAAAATACATTCCGTTCTAAGTCAAAGTCTGTTGATAACTAACTTAAAAACTTCTGGCCAACAGGCGCGGATAGAGAAATATTTTTGAATAGTTTTGCAGAACCATTGCATAATTATTCAAAATGAATAAGATATCCTTACGGCTTCAGGCCGTAAAAAAGATTCTTTCCCAAGAAAAGATCAGCAGCCAGGAAGAATTACTTCAAAGGCTTCATGATAAGGGTTTTAACATCACCCAGGCAACCATTTCAAGAGATCTCAAGCGTTTACAAGCCGGAAAAAAATCGGATCCCATCAAAGGTTCCGTTTTTTTTATCAATGAGTCAAAAACCTTAAAACCTGTGCCGGATCCTGTTAACAGCCAATTCCTCCTTTCGGGAATCAAGGCTGTACTATTTGCCAATATGTTTGGGTTGATAAAAACCTTACCCGGTTACGCCAGCAGCATTGCCGTGCACATCGACAGCCAAAACCGTTTCGAGATCATAGGAACAATTGCCGGCGATGATACTATCTTGCTCATCCCCGGGCAGGACATCTCACACAGCGAGATGAAAAATGCCCTCAGGATTATCTTTCCCGGTTTAAATGAGAAATATTTCCGCAAGGGGTAAACACGAAAAAAGTTGAAGCCATTAAGCAAATCCAGTGTAATGAATAACAACCCGACAAAAAATAAAGCACACCTGATCCTTGAAAACGGAAGGGAATTTAAGGGCGAATCTTTTGGTTACGAAGGTTCTGTGGCAGGAGAAGTGGTTTTCAATACGGCAATGACCGGTTACCCCGAAAGCCTGACGGATCCGTCCTACAAAGGACAAATACTAGTATCAACTTTCCCCCTGATCGGGAATTATGGAGTACCAAAAACGGAAATGCAAAACGGAATTCTTAAGGGTTTTGAGTCAGACCGCATACAGGTTTCCGGCCTTGTCATTTCTGATTACTCTTCAGAATACAGCCACTGGGATGCAAATCAAAGCCTCGGAGAATGGCTTAAAGCGCATAAGGTTCCAGGAATCTGCGGCATTGATACCCGAGCCCTGACAAAGGTTATTCGCGAGTCAGGCTGTATGCTGGGAAAAATCGTTTTTGAAGATGAAATGGTAAACTGGTACGATCCCAATGCCGATAACTTGGTGGCCATGGTCAGCACGCCCGGGAAAAAAGTTTTTGGCAACGGCCGACACAAGATCATGCTGGTCGACTGCGGTGTTAAGTTCAACATTATTAGAAGCCTTTTGGATTATGACACCACCGTTATGCAGGTTCCTTACGATTATGATTTCCTCCAGGAAAATTACGACGGCCTTTTTATTACAAATGGTCCCGGCGACCCGGCCATGTGTTTCAAAACCATTGCTCACCTCTCAAAAGCCATTGAAGGTCACATCCCCATTTTCGGTATTTGCCTGGGCAGCCAGTTGCTAGGCATTGCGAGCGGAGCTACTACCTTTAAACTGAAATACGGTCACCGGAGTCACAATCAACCCGTAATTCAAACGGGGACCAACCGGTGTTTTATCACTTCGCAAAACCATGGATTTGCTGTTGATCAAAGTAAACTAAAAGGCGATTGGGAAGTCTATTTTTCCAACCTGAATGACAACACCTGCGAAGGCATCCGCCACCGCGAAAAACCCATTTTCGCCACGCAGTTCCACCCGGAAGCTTCCGGAGGGCCAACCGATACCGCCTTTCTGTTCAGCCAATTCATTGAAATGATTGAAAATCAACGCTAATATGACGGAAACAAAAAACCCTTTGGCAACCTTAAAAAAAGTAATTGTTCTGGGTTCAGGGGCCCTTAAGATTGGCGAGGCTGGCGAATTCGACTACTCCGGATCGCAGGCGCTCAAAGCCTTGCGGGAGGAAGGCATGGAAACGGTATTGATCAACCCCAATATTGCCACAGTGCAGACTTCTGAGGGCATTGCGGACAAGATTTATTTCCTGCCCGTTACCCCGCATTTTGTGGAACAAGTGATCGAAAAGGAAAGGCCCCAGGGTATCCTGCTAGCATTCGGGGGACAAACCGCCCTCAACTGCGGCATCCAATTGGAGGACAGCGGAGTTTTTCAAAAATATGAAGTAATGGTGTTGGGCACGCCGGTGCAGGCCATCAAAAACACCGAGGATCGTGACCTGTTTGTAAAAAAACTTGATGAGATAGGTGTAAAGACCGCACGTAGCAAGGCAGTTGAAAGCACCGATGAAGCCTTTGCGGCAGCAGAAGAGATTGGATTTCCCCTGATTGTCAGGGCTGCCTACGCCCTGGGCGGGCTGGGCAGTGGTTTTGCTTCAAACCAGGAAGAGCTTGAAAAATTATGCGTCAGCGCCTTCGCCTATTCCTCTCAGGTGCTCATAGAAGAATCGCTCAAAGGCTGGAAGGAGATCGAATACGAAGTGGTGCGCGACCGCTACAACAACTGCATCACCGTGTGTAACATGGAGAATTTCGACCCCCTGGGCATTCACACAGGCGAGAGCATTGTTGTGGCGCCTTCGCAAACGCTTTCAAACAGCGAATACCATAAGCTCAGACAGCTTTCCATCGACATTATTCAACACATTGGCGTGGTGGGCGAATGCAACGTGCAGTATGCCCTTCATCCCGAATCGGAAGATTACCGGGTAATCGAAGTCAATGCCCGCCTTTCGCGCTCCAGCGCCCTGGCATCAAAGGCAACAGGCTACCCCTTAGCATTTGTGGCCGCTAAGCTTGCCCTGGGCTATGGACTACATATGCTGAAAAACTCGGTTACAAAGACCACCCCTGCTTTTTTCGAACCGGCACTCGACTATATCGTTTGCAAGATCCCGCGCTGGGACCTGGGTAAATTTTCGGGCGTATCAAAGCAGATCGGGAGCAGTATGAAAAGCGTTGGGGAGGTGATGTCCATCGGCCGAAACTTTGAAGAAGCCATCCAGAAAGGATTGCGTATGATCGGGCAGGGCATGCATGGCTTTGTGGGTAATTCCGATATCCATTTCGAAAATGTGGACGAAGAATTGCAGAAACCTACCGATATGCGGATCTATGCCATAAGCGCAGCGCTGGAGAAAGGCTACACCATAGACCGCATTCATGAACTGACCAAAATTGATAAATGGTTTCTGATCCGCCTGAAGAACATTCAGCGTATTATGGAACAGTTGCAACATTTCAAATCGCTTGAGGAAATTCCTGACGAATTGCTTTGGGAAGCCAAGGTCAGAGGGTTTTCCGATTTCCAGGTCGTGCGAATGACACGCAATAGTCCCCCCGAGGAAATTGAAGCCAATATGAATTTGCTTCGCAACATGCGCAAAAAAAAGGGAATCCTGCCTTCAGTAAAACAGATCGACACCTTGGCAGCTGAATACCCAGCCCAAACAAATTATCTCTATCTGACCTATTCGGGTGCAGAGCACGATGTGGAATTCAATCACGACCAGAAATCCGTGGTGGTTCTTGGATCGGGAGCCTACCGCATCGGCAGCAGCGTGGAATTCGACTGGTGCGGGGTCAACGCCCTCCAAACCATCTCCAAAGCAGGGCTGCGATCCATTATGATCAACTACAACCCCGAAACAGTCAGCACCGACTTCGATGTGTGCGACCGCCTCTATTTCGAGGAGCTTTCACTGGAAAGGGTTCTGGATATCTTTGACCTGGAATTACCCAAAGGGGTGATTGTCTCAACCGGTGGGCAGATACCAAACAACCTGGCCATACGGCTTTTCAGGCAGAACGTCCCAATCCTTGGCACCTCTCCCCTTTCCATTGACAGGGCCGAAGACAGGAACAAATTCTCGGCCATGCTGGACCGGCTTGATATTGACCAGCCACGCTGGAACGAGCTCACAAGCATTGAAGACATTCACCATTTTGCAGACAAAGTGGGATTCCCATTGCTCATCAGGCCATCCTACGTCCTCTCGGGTGCTGCCATGAACGTGGTTTCCAACAAAACCGAAATGGAACAGTTCCTCTCTTTGGCCACCAGGGTTTCAAAGCAGCACCCCGTAGTGGTGACTGAGTTCATTGAAGGCGCCAAGGAAATTGAAATCGACGCCGTGGCTGATAAGGGAGAGATCATTGCCTATGCTTTTAGCGAGCACATCGAGTTTGCCGGGGTGCACTCGGGCGACGCTACAATGGTTTTTCCACCTCAGAAACTTTATTTCGAAACCATTCGCCGTATTAAGAAAATCAGCAAGGCCATTGCGGCTGAACTTTGCATTTCCGGACCCTTCAACATGCAGTTCCTGGCAAAAGACAATGAGATTAAAGTGATTGAATGCAATCTCAGAGCCTCCCGAAGCTTCCCTTTTGTGTCGAAAGTACTGAAGGTTAATTTCATTGAACTAGCCACGCAAGTCATGCTGGGGATGGCAGTAGAAAAACCCAACAAGTCGATTTTCGACCTTGATTATATTGGGATAAAAGCGCCCCAATTCAGCTTCTCTAGGCTTGCCAAAGCCGACCCTGTGCTGGGCGTTGAAATGGCTTCAACCGGCGAGGTGGGTTGCCTGGGCGACACCTATTACGAAGCTATTTTAAAAGCCATGCTATCGGTGGGATATTCCATCCCCAAAAAGAACATCCTCCTCAGCACCGGCCCGATGCGCTCAAAAGTTGAACTCTTAAACTCCTGCAAGATGCTGGTTGAAAAAGGCTACAACCTTTTCGCCACCCGCGGTACAGCCAGCTTCCTGCAATTGAACGGCATTCCCGCAGAGAGCCTGCACTGGCCCGACGAAGAGGCAAAACCCAACGTACTCGATTTTCTGCGAAGCAAAACGATAGACCTGGTCATTAACATCCCCAAAGACAACAGCCAGTCGGAGCTTTTCAACGATTACGAAATCAGGCGCAACGCCATCGATTTCAATATTCCGCTCATCACCAACGCCAGGCTAGCAAGCGCTTTCATTTACGCTTTTTGCAAATACCAGCCCGGTGAAATAAAAATTAAAAGCTGGGACGAATACAATTAAAAGCCTTGCTTTCTTTTCCATAAATATTTTAAGCTAAACCTTTTCCGGGGTTTTTGGTTAATTTTGCCATACAAAACCAAAACATAATGAAGAAAATATTTTTAATTGTTGCCCTCCTTTTAGTGGCTGCTGCAGCTTTTTATTGCAACACAAGGAAAACTACCGTCGATCTGATTGTCCACAACGGAACTGTTTACATCGTCGACGAGGCTTTTTCCACTGCGGAGGCTTTTGCCCTTAAGGATGGGAAGATCCTTGAAACTGGCGCCAGCAAGGCCATCCTGAGGAAATATGAAGCTACTGAGGTGCTCGATCTGGAAGGCGCATTCGTCTATCCCGGGCTTATGGACCCGCATAACCATTTCTTTGGGTATGGGCGCTCACTCGAAAATGCTGACCTGATGGGGGTTGCCTCTTTCGAGGAAATCATTGAGATACTGAAAAACCACCAACAGCAATATCCTTCCGAATGGCTCCTGGGCAGGGGCTGGGATCAGAACCTCTGGCCAGCGAAGGAGTTTCCCCACCGCAGCCAGCTGGATGCTGTTTTCCCCGACACACCTGTGCTGCTCACCCGTGTTGACGGCCATGCTGCCATTGCCAACACCGAGGCCCTGCGCCTTGCAGGGGTTGCTGCTGCCACAAAAATTGAAGGCGGCGATGTGATGCTTCAAAACGGAGAGCCCACCGGCATCCTGATCGACAATGCCATCAGCCTGGTTCGCCGAATGGTGCCTGAACCCACCCGACAGAACGAGATCAATGCCCTGCTCAATGCCCAGGCCAACACTTTTGCCGTGGGCCTTACCAGCGTCAGCGATGCCGGGCTCGACGCCAGCGAAATCAAGCTCATCGATTCCCTGCAACAGGCTGGAGCCCTCAAAACCCGCATCTATGCCATGCTCAGCCCATCGGAGAAGAACTTCCAGGCCTATCTTTACAACGGCCCTTATAAAACCGATTACCTCAATGTACGTTCGTTGAAACTGTTTGCCGACGGTGCCCTGGGCTCGCGCGGCGCCAAACTGATAGAACCCTACAGCGATGACCCCAATAACAGCGGGCTGCTGGTCGAAACCCCTGAATACCTGGCCGAAATGGCTCGCAAAGCTTTCGACAATGGCTACCAGGTGAGCACCCACGCCATCGGTGATTCGGCCAACCGCCTGATGCTCAATATCTATGGCGAGATCCTGAAGGAAAAGAACGACCTGCGCTGGCGCATCGAGCATTCACAGATCATCCACCCCGACGATTTCGATTTATTTGGCAAATACAGCATCATCCCCTCCATACAGACCACCCACGCCACCAGCGATATGATCTGGGCCCTTGACCGCCTGGGTGCAGAACGCCTTAAAGGAGCCTATGCCTATCAGCAACTACTTCGTCAAAACGGCTGGCTGCCCAACGGC
>JAZBOS010000026.1 GCA_036351255.1 Bacteroides sp. | reverse complement strand
TTGCTTCCGGCTAACACCTATGAGCCTCAAACCTCACTGGCCCTTCAGCTGGAGGTTGACAATACCTTCCCGGGAGGCGATGCCCGTACCCCGGGTTACTGGAAAAACTGGAATACCTGCACCGGCGGCGGACAGCAATTCACCGCAACGGCAAATGCCGATGACATGAACGGGGATGGTCTAATCACCGCTTACGACAGGGTTTACTCCGGTTGGGCATTGCTCGATGACATCATTGATTTGTTTGGAATCGCCTGGGGTGATTTTGTGCTGGATAATTGCTATGATGCACAACTCATCCTCGACAACCGCGATCTGGATGGTGTGAACCGTGCAAGCGATCCGGCCTATAACCTGGCCAAACACTTGCTGGCTTACCAGCTGAACCAGGGCGCCGGAGCCTATATCTGCTTTGAATTGATTGCCATTGAAACGGAAGCTGTTGACCTGCTTATTGCCATTGGATTCGATGGAACAGGATATTTCCTGAATAAACCCAAGACCCCCTTACAAAAGCAACAAGCCAGCCGGGCCCTTGAACTGGGTGCCATCCTTGATGCCTACAACAACAACGAAGGCTGTCCGGGTGGTGGCGGCGGTGAGGATCCGCCTGTGGTGCCTGATACCCCACAACTTGTTTGCCCGCCGGCAACTACAATCAATGGGAAAAAATTAGACCAAGCTCAAATTCAGGCAGAATTTAATGCTTGGCTGGCTTCTGCAGTGGTCCTGAATGTTCCCGATGCAATAATTTCTCCTTCAACCACAACTGCACCAAGTTGTAATGGATCCGTTGAGGTAATATTTACCTGGAACGGTGGAGAAGAACCCCAAACCTGTTCATCAACCTTCACTGTCACTTGTCCGGGGGTAAGATCAACTGAAATTGAATTCGGTTCAGATCTTATGCTTGCAGAAGCTCAAGTGAGATTTTACCCGAACCCCTTCAGCGACAAAATCACCTTCGAATTTGTGGCTGCCGAAGATGCCCATGCAAGGTTTGAAATCATCAACCTCACGGGCCAGCGGGTGGCCATGCTGATGGATGGTCCCGTTGAACAGGGCGTCACCTACCAGGCTGAATTCAGCCCGGGAGATCTGATTTCACAAATCCTGATTTACCGTTTGATCGTTAAAAATACGGTTCAATCGGGAAGGATTATTTACCAGAAATAATGACATCCTAAAAAGAAGGAAAAGTCCTTTTGAAAAACTGAATAATTAATTGTGTTTAAATGTTTTTGGGGGCACAATTCCTTCTTAATCAAGAAAAGAGGCCGGCACAGGAGAGTCCGGCCTCTTTCTTTAAACCTCTCCGACCCCTGTCATTTGCCATTTTTTTCTTATTTTGTGAAAAATTATCGGATACGCCTTAAGTTTCATCATAATTATGCCAATAAAGCCAGACCAGGAACTTATCGGTCAACTCCTTGATTTCAGGAAGTCTTTGCACCGGCATCCGGAACTCTCAGGAAAAGAAGCCCAGACGGCTTCCAGGATCAGGAAATTCCTGCTGGAGACCAAACCCAACCAGCTCCTGGAGAAAGTTGGGGGCCATGGCCTGGTCGCCATCTATGATTCCGGCCTTGAGGGCCCCGAGCTGATGCTGCGCTGCGATATCGATGCCCTGCCCATACAGGAGGTCAACGACTTTGAGCACCGCTCGGAAAATGAGGGCATCGCCCACAAATGCGGTCACGATGGCCATACCGCCATCCTGTCCGGAGTGGCATCCTTGCTGGGGCAGCAAAGGCCCAAAACAGGGCGTGTGGCGCTTTTGTTTCAGCCCGACGAGGAAACAGGCAGGGGCGCGGAGAAAGTCCTTCACGACGAGGCTTTTGAGGTTCTAAAGCCCGATATGGTGTTTGCCCTGCACAACCTGCCCGAATTTGAAGAAAATGCCATCGTGGTCAAGGAAGGCCCCTTTGCGTCTGCCTCCCGGGGCATGATCATCACCCTCAAGGGGAAGTCCTCCCACGCTGCCCATCCCGAACAGGGCAACAGCCCCCTCAACATGTTGCGCAGCCTGCTCATCGCACTGCCCGCTTTGCCTAACCTAAAGGACACCTTCGACGACTTTTCGCTGGTCACCATCATCCACGCCCGCCTGGGCGAACGCGCCTTCGGCACCAACCCCGGCGAAGCCGTCGTGATGGCTACCCTCAGGTCATACCTCGATCCCGACATGGACAAACTGACGTTTATGGCTGAGAACCTGGTGAAACACCTGGCTTCAAAACATAAGATTGAGACCTCCATCGAATACACCGAGGTGTTCCCGGCCACCGTCAACCACCCCGATGCCCTTGAAACCGTTATCAGAGCCGCTGAGATGAACCAATCGCAAATCCTCAGCATTCGTGAACCCTTCCGCTGGTCGGAAGACTTCGGACATTTCACTGCAGCTTATCCCGGGGCTTTGTTTGGCATAGGTGCCGGGAAAAACCATCCCGGGCTGCATAACAACAATTACGACTTTAACGATCATCTCATTGAAACCGGGGTGAATGTTTTTATGCATATCATCAGTCAGAAAAATCAGTTCAATGTTTAATCCTTCCCATATCGAGATCAGCCGTTCGGCTTACATCAGCAACATCAAATACCTCAAAAAGATCATTGGCAAAGAAGCCAGGATATCCTCGGTGATCAAGGGCAATGCCTATGGTCACGGCACAGCAATCATCCTGCCCCTGGGTGAAGAAGCCGGGCTGGATCATTTCTCCGTATTCTCGGCCCAGGAAGCCCTGGAGGCCTTTAAGGTGAAGCAGCCCGAAACCCGCATCATGATCATGGGCCATATCGGCGATGATGAGCTGGAATGGGCCGTTGAAAACGGGCTTGAATTCTATGTGTTCGAGAAAAACCGCCTGGAACAGGCCATCGGGCTGGCGAAAAAGACAGGCCGCAAGGCCCGCATCCATATCGAAGCCGAAACTGGATTTCACCGGACCGGATTTGAATATGCGGAATTGCCCGAACTGGTTCGCTTCATGAAACAAAACCACGGGCATTTGGTTTTTGAAGGCTTGTGCACCCATTATGCTGGCGCGGAAAGCCTGGCCAATTATCTGCGTGTTAAAAACCAGATCTCAAGTTATCGGAAGTTTTACAGTTTTTTCAAGCGGCATGGCCTGCTGCCCAACTACCGCCATACCGCAGGCTCAGCGGCAGCCCTCACCTACCCTGCCACCATTATGGATATGGTGCGCTTCGGCATTGCACAGTATGGCTTCTGGCCCAGCCCCGAAACACAGATGTTCCGCTTCAAAAAGGAAAATGTGCCCGACAATGTTTTGAAAAGGGCCCTTTCGTGGAAGTCCAGGGTGATGGTGGTCAAGGAAGTGGAGGCCGGTCAATTCGTGGGATACGGGGATTCCTACCTCGCCAATAAGAAAATAAAAATCGCTGTGATCCCCGTGGGCTACAGCAACGGTTTCAGCCGTTCGCTGAGCAATACCGGCAGGGTGCTTATCAGGGGAAGAAGGGTGCCGGTGATCGGGACCGTCACCATGAATACAATGACCGTCAATGTGACCGATGTGCCCGGCGTAGAGCAGGGCGATGAAGTGGTGATGATCGGCCGCCAGAAACGCATGAACATCAGCATTGCCTCCTTCTGCGAGATGAGCAACCAGCTCAACTACCAGCTGCTGGCCCGCCTCCCCGCCAACATCCCCCGGATCATCGTAAAATAATCGCCTTTTTCGCTATCAGCAGAATAAAGTTTTACTTTTGCAGCAATCAAAACAATCCATACGATGCCAGATACAAGAAGCTTTGCCAGCGACAACAATGCCCCTGTCCATGAGGCCGTTTTCCAGGCCATGCTGGATGCCAACCGTGGCGATGTGATCGCCTATGGCGATGACCCCTATACCGCCGATGCCGAACAGAAGTTCCGGGAACATTTTGGTCCCGATACCAGGGTCTTCTTTGTGTTCAACGGCACAGGAGCCAACGTATCCGCCCTGTCGCACCTCACCCGCCCCTGGCAGGCCATCATCACCTCCGAGACCGCCCACATCGAGAATGATGAATGCGGTGCACCCGAGAAGTTTAGCGGTTGTAAGCTACACATCCTTTCCGCTCCCGATGGGAAGATCCGCGTGGAACAAATCAAGCCCCTGATGCACTCGGTAGGCTTTCAGCATCATTCACAACCCAGGGTCGTCTCCATCACCCAGGCCACCGAAATGGGTACCGTCTATACCCCTGCCGAGATCAGTGATATTGCCCGCTATGCCCACGAAAACAATATGCTGCTGCATATGGACGGCGCCCGCATTGCCAATGCCGCTGCAGCACTGGGCATCTCTTTCCGCGAAATGGTGACCGATACCGGGGTCGATGTGCTATCCTTCGGGGGCACAAAAAATGGCATCCTCCTGGGCGAAGCCGTGGTGTTCCTCAAAGGCGACCTGGGAAAGGATTTCGAATACGTGCGCAAGCAATCGATGCAGCTGGCCTCCAAGATGCGGTACATAAGCGCCCAGTTCAACGCCCTGCTCACCAACGACCTCTGGCTCCATAATGCCCGTCACGCCAATCGTATGGCACAACTCCTGGCCGAAAAAGTGCGCGACATCCCCCAGGTGCAGGTCACCCAAAAGGTTGAAATCAACGGCGTCTTTGCCATCGTGCCCAAAACAACCATCGAAAAGCTCAGGAAGAAATACTTCTTCTACATGTGGAACGAAACCCGCTCAGAAGTCCGCTGGATGACATCCTTCGCAACCACCGAAGAAGACATCGAAAAGTTTGTGGAGGCGCTGAAAGAGGCGCTTTAGGTTAGGGGTTCAATGTTCAAGGATCAAGGATCAAGGTTCAAGGTTTAAGGTTAGGCTTCAGGCAAATCAAAAATCATAAATCGTTAATCGTTAATCTGAAATCAAAAGGCTTGGGTCTTACTCCCCCTTTGGAGAGCTTGTCTCGCCTCAGGCGAGGGGGTTGGGGGGAGGTTCTTTCAATTCAAGGTTCAAGGTTCGGGGTTAACTTCTTAAATCATAAATCGTTAATCGTTGATCTGAAATCAATCGGTTGAGGGTCCCGATGCCCACCTTCTCCTTTGTACGAGATGGGGAGAAATTTTCAATATTTTCAATATTTTCAATATTTTCATTTCTGTAAAAATGAAAATTTCCCAGTTTTTTTGCAAAAAGTGATGCAAGTGGCCGAGACCGATGAGAAGCGTGACCTCTTGCTGCTGGGATCCCTCACCACTTTAAGTGCCTGCCTTGTCAGGATTTTTGGTTTTTATAACAACCGGAGTGTTTATCCCAAGCTGTTTTTGTTCGTGACCGCCCGGACTTCTGCCGGCAAGGGCCGGCTGACGCTCTGAAGGAATCTGGGGCAGAAGGTCCATCCCAGCCTTCGGTAGGAGGCGGAAAACCTTCAGAAACTTTACCAACAGGAACTCACGGAATACATCGAACAGAAAGGAAAGAGGAATGCTGCCTACCGGCCCCGCAAGCCCCCGAGCTGATGAAAAGCCAACAAGAATAGAATAGAATTGAATTGAATTGAACAGAATAGAACAGAATAGAATAGAACAGAATAGAATGGAAGGCAGTGACACGGATTTTCACATCGCCGCTGCGATGATCCGGGTCCTGGTCAAGCATTCCAGCAAGGTGTTTTACGAACTGCCAGAGGAAGTGAAGCCCATCCCCCGAAGGAACCGGAAGGAAGAATTCCTCCAATTACTTCGTGCTGAATTCAACCGCCAGGTTTACCAGAGAATTGCCCGTAAACAGGGCATTCCA
>JAZBOS010000025.1 GCA_036351255.1 Bacteroides sp. | reverse complement strand
TGCTGATAGCCCTTCCTGAAGAACATTCTGCTGCCATGATTGAAAAACTAAATGAAGAGCACCCCTTTACCAGTTTTCTGATCGGCAAGATCATGGAAACAGGGCAAGGAAAAATCAGTGTGGAATGATCAGCAACCAACCTGAAAGAGTCTATAACAGGGCAACAAATGAGCAAACAAAAAGCGATGAACGACGGATATAACTGGAACAAAGTGCGCAGGGCCTTTGGATTAACCAGAGAGTTAGCCTATTTTCAAAGTGCTGGAATGTCGCCCATTCCCAAAAAGGTTTTAAAGACCATTGAAAAGGCATACGAAAAGATCTATCTGCATGGGGATATGTATTGGCCCGATGATATGGAACAGGTTGGGGAACTCAGGGGGATGCTTGCAAAGCATATCAACACAAAGGCTGAGAACATCAGCGTGATGCAAAACACCTCTACCGCCTTTTCCATGGTAGCATTGTCCCTGAAGAAGGCTTTTGGCGAAAACTTTAACATGATATCCACCCAGGACGAATTCCCTGCCACCAATGTGCCTTTTGAATATCAAGGCATCCAAATTAAATATGCACAACCGGAGGACGGCCGTTACCCCGTGGAAAAGCTCATGGAGCTGGTGGATGAAAACACCCGCGGTATCCTTTGCTCCTATGTGCAATATGGCACAGGCTTCCGTCAGGACCTGGAGGCTTTGGGCAAGGCTGCAAAAGAAAAGGGACTGCTGTTCATCGTGAATGCCACACAAGGATTTCCCATCTTTCCCATAGATGTTGAAAAGATGCACATTGACCTACTTACGGCTTCCCTTCACAAATGGGGTTGTGCGGCACACGTGGGGACCCTGTTCTTCACCTCTCCCGAATACCGAAAGCGTTTCCCCGCCCCCATTGCAGGCTGGCTATCGGTGATGCCCCCGCCTGACGACTTCATCCCAACGGCCAAAGGAGCATCCCTGACGGTTTATCCCGATGCCATGCAGTATAATTTTGGGACCATCAATTTTCAGAACCTCCTGGGCCTGAAAACCGCCTTTGAGTTTATGGAAGAGATCGGCTGGGAGAGGATACGCAAGCGGATCCTGGTATTAACCGATAAAACCATTGCCAGGCTGATGCAAATCGAAGCGGTGGAAATCTTAAGCCCCCACAGCCAATCCTACGAACAATCGGGCATCATCAGCATCAACCTGAAGGGTTACAGCAATCCGGACTGTGTAAGCTATCTTGATAAAGCGGGCATTGTCACCTGCCTCAGGCAGCATAACATACGGATATCCTGCAACTTCTTCAACAACAGGGAAGATATTGACCGTTTGGTTGAAGGCATCAAAGGATACCTTCAACAGGCTGAAAAAAGTAAAGGAACTTAAAGCATCTCATCCGCTACCTGACGAATAATATCCCAGGCCTTAGCCACATGCTTCTCGGTGGTTAGTCGTGAACCTATAGCCAGGCGAAGGGTGTATTTGCCCTTCAGGCTGGTATGGGTAAGAAACACCGCCCCCACTGAATTGATCTTTTCCAGGAAGCGCTTGTTCAATTCGTTGAGCTGATCCTCATCCAGCCCTCCGGGGTTCAACCGAAAACAGACCAGGCTAAGCTGAACCGGCGCCAGGATCTCAAAGCGGGGATCTTTCTTCATCCACTCAGCGAATATGGCAGCAAGGCGCACGTGTTCCTTAACAAAGGCCTGTATGCCCTCCACCCCATACGATCGGATGACAAACCACAGCTTCAGCGCCCTGAAGCGGCGCCCCAGCGGGATGCCCCAGTCGCGGTAATTCTTAACTTGCTTGTCGGCAGCCGTCTTCAGATATTCCGGATGGACCTCAAAGGTCTGGATCAGCATCCCGGGATCCTGAACAAAAAAAGCCGAGCAGTCAAAATTGGTCAGCATCCATTTATGGGGATTAAATACCAGCGAATCGGCCTTTTCAATGCCTTTCATAAAGCCGCGCATTTCAGGCACCACGGCAGCAGTACCCGCAAAGGCCGCATCCACGTGCAGCCAAACCTTATGCTTCCTGCAGATATCGCCAATGGCATCCACCGGGTCCATGGCCATACTGGAGGTACTGCCAATGGCGGCCACCACACAGGCAGGCCGGTAACCTGCTTTGAGGTCTTCTTCAATCGCTTTTTCAAGGGCATCGGGAATCATCGCAAAGGCCTCATCGGTGGGGATGATGACCAGGTTCTCCCTGCCGTAACCAGCGATCTTTACCGCCTTCTCAATGCTTGAATGCGCCTCGGTGGAGGCATACACCCTGAGTTTTTGCTGAATCCCTTTCTGATTGGACTGCAAACCTGTGACCTTCTCTCTGGCCGTCAGCAGGGCAGCCAGGGTCGCCGAAGAAGCAGAATCCTGGATCACCCCCGTAAAGGTCTCCGGCAACCCGATCATCTGCCTGAGCCAGTCCATCACCCGCTCTTCCAGTTCAGCCGCAGCAGGCGAGGTCTGCCAGATCATGCACTGGGCGCCCAGCCCTGCAGTAAGCAACTCACCAAGCACTGAAGCAGGACTGTTGTTGGCAGGGAAATAGGCCATCCAGCCGGGATGCTGCCAATGCGTCATCCCCGGAATAATCTTTTCCTTAAAGTCACGGAAAATATCATCCATCGATTCCCCTTTAATCGGCGGAGCAGTGGGCAGTTGCCGGATGATATCCCCAGGCTGAACATCAGGTTTTACTGGATATTGCTCAATGTTCTCAAAGTAATCGGCCAGCCAGTCAATGAACTCGTGACCGTGTTTGCGGAAGGTCTCTTTATCCATAACAGGAAAAATTTGTCCTCATAAATTACTTGTTATTATTCGTTTTCCATATTTTCAGCCGCGATGTTTTTTTTGCGCCACCAACCCGAAACTTTTCCGTTTATCTCCTTGTTAATAAATCAAATAGCTCTTGGTTAATGTAATAATTTCCCGTCCCAAGTTTTTCTTTTCTCAGCATTTTATCCTCAGATAATTTATTCAGATAATTTGCGGCCGTCAGCCTGGTAACACCCAGATCCCTAACAATAAATTCAATCTTTGTATAGGGGTGTTTGAATAAATTATTCAGCAGGTCCTGACTATAAAACTTATAATTCTTTCTTAAGCGGTGTTTATAGTCAAGCATCAGCTCCTTGATTTTCTTAATCAGATCAATCGTTTCCCTTGAGGTGACTTCAACACCCCGGATAATGAATAAAATCCACTCCTCCCAAAGATTCTCATCCCTGACCTTTTGAAGATAGCTGTAATAATCCTGCTTGTTTTTGATGATATAATTGCTCAAATACAAAACCGGTAAGTCTTGAAGCCCCCGAAGAATGAGGAACAGTATGTTTATGATTCTTCCTGTCCTGCCATTGCCGTCATAAAAAGGATGAATGCTTTCAAACTGGAGGTGAATGACGGCCATTTTAACCAGGGGGTCAAAATCTTCCAGTTCAGGATCATTGATGTATTTTTCAAGATTTGACATCAAATCCACGATCTCATTATGATCCTGAGGCGGGGTATAGATGACTTCTCCGCTTAAAGCCTTTTTCAATACCGTTCCCGGAAGTTTTCGAAACCCCGCTTCATTGTCTTCAAGGATTTCCTGGACTTCGAGGATCGTCTTATTGGTCAGTAATTTTGTTTTTGAAACCAGCTCAAAGCCACGTTTCATTGCAGAAATATAATTCTGCACCTCCTTGGCTTCTGATGATTTAAAACCATCGAGATTTAACCCGGACTTATAAAGTTCATCGTGGGTGGTAATAATATTCTCGATGGCTGAACTGTCCTTTGCTTCCTGCAAACCAAGGGTATTAATCAGGATGTTCTGATTTGGAATGCTCGACGCAATGCCTTTTAATTCAGCCAATGCAGCATGGGCTGAAAGCAGGGCTTTTAAAACCTTCTTGGTCTCAAGGTCAATTTTTAAAGGCAGTTTTTGTAATCCCCAGCTTTCCATTATGTATGGATTTTTTATTTTTCTATACAAAGATAACAAACTATGTATAATTTTTTAAAAAAACTATACAAAGTTGGTCGGATATGTATAAAAAAATCGCTTTTTTATCCATTTAAACCCGGACAGGTACCCGGAAAGGGCATATCCCCTCAGGGGGAATGACTTAAAACCCTGATATTCAGGATGAATCTCTTTACAAAAAAACGCCTTCCCGGGCCTCCCCCTTAGCCCCTTACCTCCTGCTTCGGATCAGCGCCACGATGGCCGCCACGAACATCACCCCCGATAAGCCCAGAAAGAATCCGCTCATAAAATCGGTGAAATTCCCGAATAGGGTAAACCGCTCGTTCAGCGATGACAAGGTGTTTGACAATAATCCAACCAGCAGGAACACCAGTCCCCATACAAATTTCTTGTTTTCCATGATCTCAGGTTTTTATCATTTACCTCCGGGAACGCTTTCAGCAAAACTTGCCTCTGGGGAAGGATTATCATTGAATTTCCCACTGGTCCTTCCATTCCTGCCCGCGGCAAGTTCCTGCCTCTCAGCCTCCGCCATCACTTCCGGTTTCAAGGTGCTCATCCGTAACCACAAAGGTACAGTCCTCCCTGGCATTCCGCCCATCCCTGCTCTCACGGGTCCAGTTGGCCGGATCCAGGAAGTCTATTACAAGCACCTTGTCATTGGTCACCCTGATAGCAACCGAATCGATGATCTGCGTGCAGGTGTAGGTCTCATCCACAAAATGACCCATCCGGTCATCCCAGTAGATCTCCTTCTTTTCATTGGAATTGACGGTTACAGGGCTGCTTTCCCCGAAATGGGTGTAGAGCTTTACCGTGATGTCTTCCGACGAACGGTTGTCAAGGGTCTTGGTGAAGGTAGTGCCGCCCTCACACGAGCCCAGGAAAAGCATCAGGGCTATGGCAACAAATACGTACAGGTTTTCCTTTTTCATGCCTTTTTAAGGGATGGGTGCAGGATTTCCGTTCCAAAATTAAGATTATCCTGGTTTCCGGGCAACAATAAATACCGCCGGAATCCCGGGCATCACCTTTTCGGATTCAAGGATCTGGAAATGCTGATCTTCCAGCAGTCTTTCCACATCCTTAGCACTGAACCAGTTGATGTTCAGGGGAAAAAACCCAAGTTTGTTCATCAAAACCCAGGTCACCACTTGCAGGCGGGTTTTCAGGGGCATTTGCTCCTTAAAGCAGGCTGTGGTCGAGATGAACACCCCGCCCGGCTTCAGCAGTTCATAGATCCTGCCCAGTACCGCTACCGGGTCCTCCAGCAACTGGATGATGGCAAAGGCGATGATGCTGTCAAAGTAATTTTCCTTTAAATCCCGGCTGAAGATGGTCCCCTGCGAGAAAGAAACATTCGCAAGCTTCAGGGCATCCTTCTTGCTGTTTGCCAGCCTGATCATCTCAGGCGAAAGGTCCAGCCCGTGGATGTGCCCCACCCTTTCAGCCAGGGCCCTGGTCTTGGTCCCGGTGGCACAGCCGTAGTCGAGCGCCTGGTCCTGCTTGCCCAGGTATTGACCCATCCTGGCAAATAATTCCTCATAAAACGCTTCAAACCGACCCTCGCCCGCATCAAAGCGCCCAGCCTGCTGGTCCCAGAATGCCTGGATCTTCTGTGTCATGGCTGTCTGTATTAAATGGTTGATCCCCTGCAGTTTTTCCCATCCTTCGCACCCAAAGTTGGGGAAACCCTTTCAAATGTAGGGAAATAAAAAACTGTTTTGCCGAATCTCGGAAAAAATCCGGGCATCAGGCTCTTTTATCTGAAGGGATTGCCTACCATCATTCCCTGGCCGGTCCAGTCGAAACCCGTTTTGCCCTGGTACTTTCAGAAAAATCTGATCAAAAGGGATAATTCCCCTAGAAAAAAAACCTTTCGTGCGTGAAAGCTCACCCACGAAAGGAATTTTCAAAGGCACAGATCAGTCAGGCCGCACCCTTGCGGCTGAATACTGAATGCTAAACCTTCTTCCCGATATAAAACATATATCCGTAATAGGCTTTATACCGGGCATATAACTCTGCCTCGTAACGCATCGAAGCGGCAAATTCCCTGGCGGCCTGGTTCCCTTCGTATTCTTTCAGGAAGGATTCGCGTCTCCGCGCCTGCCAGGCATAATAGTCGGTCCAGATCGTCTCGGGCAGGATATAGGTGGCCACCGGAAGATAACCCGCTTTTTGCATCTGGGCCACCTTATTGGGGATGGTATCGATCTCGGGATAGGCCTTTTGCCAGTAATCCCGGATTTCGTCAGGCCGTTCTTCGCTGAACCAGGTATTTTCGGTAACGGCAATGTACCCGCCCGGTTTCAGGAATTTCCGCCATTCCTTCAGTCCCCGTTCAAATCCGATGTTATAGATCGCCCCTTCCGACCAGATCAGGTCGAGTTCTTCTTCCCCGAAGGGAAGGTTTTCCATGTCGCCGACCAAGCCTTTCACCCGGTCCTGGAGATTCCTCTTGCGGGCTTCCTGGTTGAACTGGTCAATAAAACCCGGCCAGGAGTCCACACCGGTGATTTCACACGGGGTGTTTTCTCCCAGCACCATCGTCTGACCGCCCGTTCCGCAGCCGATATCGGCTATCCGCGACCTTTCGGTAAGACCGTCAATGAAGCCCAGAGCTTTCAGCGTCTCCCCGGCGTTCCCGGGACCCTGGCGTTCGGTGTCTGAAAAAAACGAATAAATAATATTCAGATCAAATTCGTGGATGCTCTTATTTTCGTTGTCCATTTTCTTTCTTATTGTTGCATACCCGGAAAGCATCGCAATGCCTTCATCATCGCACGCAGATTTAAATAATAGGGTTGTAAAAGAAATCAGCCCCCGGAAAGGATGATCCGGGAAAAACGGGGGTACGATCCAACCTTAAGGCAGGGATCGTTTACAGAACAATATCCGAATAAGAAATAAACATCCAGTGATTTTACGGGTTCAAAAGTACGAAAAGGTAAATGATCCGGAAAAAATTTTTAATCCATTTTCCAAACTTTTTCTCAAAGTCTGGCAAGTTGCAGGGGGGACGAAAAGCTTATTCCACCACCATCTCCCCCTCCCCCACGCCTGCGGCCAGGAAGAACCCCAGGGCGCCGTTGCTAAGGTTTCCCGGGACATTGGCCGGCGGGCCGGTGAAAGGGCCTCCTGTCGTTCCCTGGTTGCGTCGCAGGGCGAACAGGAACTGGGAATAGGCCTCCGACACGCGGTACTGCTCCACCCGCAGCACATCGCCCGCCACGGGCGCTTCATCCCCGGCCTCCAGCAGGTAAACGGGCGTGCTGATGGCCTGCCCGTTAAGGCCCTGGTCATCGCTCGCTAACACCTCGTTGATCGAGTCGGTGAGCAGCACGCCATTGAGGTAAACATAATAAACGTAGAAATCCTGCGTCTCGGGAGGGTCCTGGAAATGGACCATCAGGAAGTCGCGGCCAGGCAGGGCGGGATGGGGCAGCAGGGAGAGGCTGTCCACCACCGGCGCCGGCAGCATCTGTGAGCTGGCCTCATAGGTCTCGCCCTGGTAATCTATGCTCAAATGGTAGGTATTGCCCGCCACCCCTGCAAAGCCTTCCGGCAATGCGTAATAGCCCGGGTGCTCCTGGCTCAGCAGCCATTCCTGGCTCCCGTCGCCCAGGCTCACCACGGCATCCTCCACAGCAGGAGGAGCCTCATTGAAGAAATAGCTGGTGCTCAGGCTGAGCCTCAGCCCGTGCGTGCCCGGACGGTCTGTGATCTGCCCCTCCACCACCAGGCGGGTGTTACTCGAATTCAGCTCAAGCTCGATCTTCTCGGAACAAGCTGAAAAGACCAGCAGGGTAATCAGCACCAGGACAATATGTCTGCGATTCATCATGATCAGAAAAAGAAGTTATAAGTTACGGCCGGGATGATGGGGAACAAATAAACCTTGTAAGCGTCGACTTTTCCCGGCTCATTGTTGTCGGGCCTGAAGTCTACCATCCAGGTGTTCTTGCGGTAATAGGCGTTGTACACCGAGAAGTTCCACTCGCTGTGGAAGCGCCGGTCGGGTCTGTGTTTTCCCCTCAGGGTGGCCCCCAGGTCGAGACGGTGGTAATCGGGCAGGCGGTAGGCATTGCGCTCGGTATAAACCGGCACCAGCTGTCCGCCATAGGCAAAGCGCCCCGAAGGGAAGGTCACCGGCGCCCCAGTGGTATAAACCCAGGTAGCAGACAGGGTCAGCCGCCTGGAAATCTCGTAATTCATCACCAGGTTCAGGTTGTGCGTCCGGTCAAAGGAGGACACATAAGGCCGGCCATCGTTGATGGTCTCGATCTGGCGCTCGGTGCGCGACAGGGTATAGCTGATCCAGCCATTCAGGCGGCCGTCGAGTTTCCGCAGCAAAAATTCCGCCCCGTAGGCCCATCCCTTCCCAAACCTGAACTCCCCCTCTATCCTGGGGTTCAGCAGCAGCCAGGCATTGTCGCGGAAGTCGATTTGGTTTTGCATATCCTTATAGAACACCTCCACCGACGACTCGACGATCTTCCCCTTCAGGGGGATGTTCTGGAAATACCCCAGCGCAAACTGATCGGCGATCTGGGGTTTGATCATTTTGGAGGAAGGCACCCAGATGTCGAGGGGGTTGCCCCCGTCGCTGTAGCTGGCCAGGTGCAGGTATTGCCTGTTGCGGTTGTAGCTGGCCTTCAGCGAGGCGTTCTCCGAGAGGGAATAGCGCAGCCCCAGCCGGGGCTCCAGGCCTCCCCAAGTGTTGTATATCTCACCCTGGCGATATACAGTGCTGTCAATGTATTGAAAGTCATCGTCGAAGTTGTACACCGTGGCAGGGCCTATGCTCTGGAAGGCCGAGAACCGCAGGCCGTATTCTGCCGACCAGCGCTCGCCCAGCTTCTGCTCGTTGCTGATGAAAATGCCGTGCTGAAGGGCATTCGAGCCCTCCGCCCCGATCTCGCCAAACAGGCTGGTATCGTCGAGACCTTTGAAGATGCCGGGATTAAAACGGTGGAAAAAGCTGGAGACACCGGCCTTCACGCTGTGGTTATCGTTGGGAAACCAGGCAATGGCAGCTTTCAGCCCCAGGTCGTTGTTGCCCGATTCCCAGAGGAAATTGGTGCTGCCTCCCTCGTTTTTCAGGGAGTAGTCGTAGCCCCCGTAAACCAGGTTCACATCCAGCAGCCAGTCGGGGTTCAGGATATGATTCCACGAAAGTGAATAGGTGGTGTTGCCCCAGCCCATCGTAAAGGGGTCCTGATCGCCAAAACGAAATACATCGCGCCCGTTGTAGGACGAGAACTGCAGGCGGTTCCTGTCGTTGATGCTGGCAAACAGCTTGAGGTTCAGGTCATAAAAGAACAAGCGGTTGTCGATGATGTCGGGGTTATTGGCCAGGGGCAGGAAGATATCGGCATACGAACGGCGGCCAGCGGCAATGAACGAGATGCGGTCCTCCAGGATGGGCCCCTGCAGCATCAGCCGGCTGGAGATGCTGCCAATGCCGCCCGAGCCGCCAAAGCGGGTCAGGTCGCCTTCCTTCATCCTGACGTCGAGCAGGGATGACAGCCGCCCCCCATAGCCCGCCGGGATGTTCCCTTTATAAAGGCTGATGTCTTTCAGCACATCGTTGTTAAAGACCGAGAAGAAGCCCATCAGGTGGGAAGCGTTGTACACCGGGGCCTCGTCCATCAGGATCAGATTTTGGTCGATGCCGCCTCCGCGCACGTTGAAGCCCGATGCCCCTTCGCCGGCCGACTGCACCCCCGGCAGCGTCTGTATCACCTTCAGGATATCCACCTCGCCCATAAAGGCAGGCACCTGGCGGATGCTCTGGCTGGGCAGCCTGACCACCCCCATCTCGGTGCGCTCCACGTGCTCGCCGGCGCGGCGGTCCTGCACCACCACCTCCTGCAGCACCTGGTCCTGCGGCTCCAGGGCAATGTCGAGATGGAGCTGGTTGCGCACATCCACGCGGATGGCCCTGGTTTGATAACCCACAAAAGACACCTCCAGCACGTGGATGCCCGGTGGCAGCGAAAGGGAATAATAGCCGCCGGAATTGGCGGCCGCACCGATACGCAGCTCACGGGCAAACACCGTGGCGCCCGGCAGGGCCTCCCCGCTGGCGGCATCGGTGATGCGCCCCCTTACCACGTTCTCGGGCAATGTCTCATCAGCCAGGACCGTGAAGCCCGGGAGCAATATAAAGAGGATGAACAATATCTTTTTCATAAACGCTGTAACAAGGGGACAACGGGTCCCCTATACACAAACAACGGGCGGGGAAAAAGGTTGATGATGACCCTGATAAAAAATGGCGGTTGGCAGGAAAATTCAAGGTTTAAGGTTTAAGGTTTCGGGTTCAAGGTTCAAGCCTGCATGCCGGCAGGCAGGGTTCAAGAGCTTCGCCTGTCCGCTAACCAGCGGATTTAAGGTTTAAGGTTCAAGGTGGGGGTCTTACTCCCCCCTTGGGGGGGGTTGGGGGAGGTCGTTGGGTTTCTGGTTTAAGGTTTAAGGTTTCAGGTTTAAGGTGTCGGGTTTCGGGTCTTGCCCCATGCCCCATGCTCCATGCCCCAGGCCCCATGCACCATGCTCCATGCTCCTTCCCCGTTCGTGCCCACTCGAACCACACAAGAACATCATTCGAACATGGTACGAAGAAGGTAGGTGGAAGAGAGGTGAGAGGTGAGAGGTTGAGAAGTTGAAAAGTTGAAAAGTTGAAGAAGCCTTAACCTTGCCAAAAGCCAAGAGCCAACAGCCAACAGCCAAGAGCCAGACTCAGCCGCGTAGCGGCGACAGTATGGTAGGAGGATTCCACGGATTTTAACGGATTACACGAATTATGGGATGGGCCAGTTGATCAACAAACCTGCCGGGGATCAATAGCCGTAGCCTTCAGGCTACGGGATTGGGGGCACTACACCCTTTGGGGGTTTTAACCCAACAAGGAAAAGATTTGGGCTAAAGCCCCCATCCGTGGTGCATTTGGTAAACCCGGCATAAATGCCGGGCCTATTAATTTCTGCTGCTGCCAGGGATCAATCGCAGGGACAGGGCATGCCCTGTCCCTGCATCATCCGCGTAATCATCCTGCCAAACGGTCGCCGCTACGCGGCTTTAGGGTGGTGGTGACCCGCTTTTTCTACCATACGATCACCGCTACGCGGCTTTTTGGCTGTTGGGTATTTGCTGTTTCCGCTAGCCAGCGGATATTGGCTCACCTCTCACCTCTCACCTCTCACCTCTCTTCTCCTGGCTGAGCGGAAATTGCATTTCCGCTCTGAACAATGCAGAATTTGAAATTCTTCAAAAATGAATGGTTTAGGTAAACCAAACCATATGATTACAAATTATCCATTTTATAGAGCGGCATTACAAATGCCGCTCAACCGG
>JAZBOS010000024.1 GCA_036351255.1 Bacteroides sp. | reverse complement strand
TGCAGTGCCTTGAACCGGGCATTGATTTCTCCGATGATCCTTGACCGCCGAACCCGTTTATAGTCAGGGTTGGGCAAGTGATCGATCTCAAACAGCCGGTCCAGCTCATCCACTTGCAGGACCTGCCCGGAATACTTGTACAATTGGCTTATCAAACGCTCAATCAAATCAATATCCAAGCCATTCAGGCCATTTTCTTCAGCATCTTTTTGATTCCGTGGTCTCCTTATGGCATAGAAAACCGATAAACAAGCCAGGATTAAAACCCCAGAGGACACAGCCATCATGAATCCGGATGAAGGTTTCCATTTAATTTTCACCTTTCCCACCTTTAAAAACTCTTCGCGCCCCGATTCGAAATCGGTAAGGATCAAACCGTCACTGGATTCCTGGTGAATCAATTTGTTTCCTTCCGTAAAAAAGAAGGGTGACCGTTCAACGGTATTTGCCCTGTCCCAAAAAAACACTTCAAAGGTGGCCTTATCCATAACAAAATACCCGGCTATTCCCTTGTAAGCATGCCTGAAAACAAAGAAATCCTTGAGATCAAAGGAGGTGCCCAGTGAAACAAGTCCTTTATACTCCCTTGGAACTCGTAATTTAACTCTTAACGGCTTCCAGGTTTTTTCGCCAATGTCCAGGAGCCATCCATTTCTTTCTGCTTTATGCCTTCCGGTGCTTTCCCGCAGATAAGTGCCAAACAAACAAACAATGGAATCGCCCACCAATCCAGTGATGGATGTGGAATAGTCAAAGGGCAGGTTTTCCACAATAACCATATTCCATCGCTTATCCCTGTCACTCCAATGGATCATTTCGCTATGCCTTTTATAGAAACCATAGCCCCCAATTGAAAAGATGTCTTGGCCCAGTATAAATTGCTGGCTAAAACAATTATACCCATATACTTTGCCGAGGTATAAGTTCACCCAGGCGGTATCGGTCCAGACAAAAACATCAAAAAAGCAAGAGCGGAAGGCATAGTAGGTTCCATTAAAAGGTAATATGGTAACTTCATGACCGCCAACCCTGTCATCGGAGGGTATCGAAAAAAGCATTTCCGGCGTCATTCCTTCAGGCAAAAAAGAATAATCACTGACTTCATCCAAGCGTGGAGGCAAGAATTTCAGTCTAAAGGTGGTTTCAGAAAAGCCTGTTAAAGAATGTAAAATCAAGGAAGTAAAAAGAATCCATGTCCATAAGGGACTATGTGGGTATAGCTTATTCACTCCGGAGAAAATCACATGCAATAGAGTAAAATCCATTGCTAATTTAACAAAAGGAATTGTAAATTTAACCCCAATGTAACATTTGTTTAAAAATGTTCTATTTTTATGGCTTTAAAAAATGGGGAATTCCCTTGGTTTTCCCTACAAGGGCTTTCTGAATCCAACCAATAACCACCAAAATCTTTTAAAATGTTACATGAACCTGCAGTTGAACTGGGTGCTGATCATGCCTCCAGAAGGAAGACGAGATTAGGGTTAATCTTGTTTTTCGTTTATGCGGTTATTTATGCCGTTTTTGTTTTGTTAGGTCTTTTTTTCACCGACACGCTTGGAATGATCGTGTTTTCGGGGCTCAATCTAGCCGTAGTTTATGGTTTTGGCCTCATATTACTGGCCTTTCTGATGGGACTGATTTACAGTTTGGTTTGCACCCGCATGGAAGACAAAATGAATGGAGGGGTTAAGATATGACATACGATGCATCCATTTGGGCCATTCTGATCTTTCTGATCTTTGTTGCCCTGGTCATAGGCCTCTCCTTTTATTTCGGATCGCGTACCCAATCCTCAGCCAGCTATTATGCTGCAGGGGGCACCATTCATTGGGGGGTTAATGGTATTGCCTTCGCAGGTGATTATCTTTCTGCTGCTTCGTTTCTTGGTATTTGCGGAATGATCGCTTATGCTGGCTACGATGGTTTTCTTTATTCAATCGGCTATCTTGCCGGGTGGGTTGTGGCACTTTTTGTTGTGGCAGAGCCTTTAAAGCGCCTTGGGAAATACACTTTTACTGATGCCCTTGATTCCAAATTCAACTCCAAGAGCATCAAATTGACAGCCTCCATCAGTACCCTAATCGTTTCCATTTTTTATTTAATTCCCCAAATGGTAGGTGCTGGTGACCTGGTGGTGCCTTTGCTAGGTTTGCCCCATTGGGCCGGGGTGGTCATTGTCGGTGCAATCGTTATATATATCGTAGCCACCGCAGGCATGACCTCAACTACCTACGTTCAATTTATCAAGGGCGGGTTGCTAATAACTTTTTCAATTATTTTAACCATTTACATCCTTCGTAATGGAATTAACCTGAAGCCTTACGAAGATTACCATGAGTTCAAAACCGTTGAAGCATTGGTTGTAGGCGATGAGATTCTTTCCATTACCGAGGACGAATACAAGCTTGTCAGCCAAACGCAATATGGCGGTAATACCTTTGCAAAACTGGAGAAGGATGGCATTCACCAGTGGTTTAAACTGGAGGCCCTGCCCGAAGGTTCTTTTGTATTAAAAGAAGCCCCAAGTATCACTGTGACGAGTGATGGTCAGACCTTATACAATGGTGCCCCCCGCTCAGAAAATAAGTTTTACCAAGTGGGTCACATGAGCAAAATTGTCCACAAAGGCGTTGAAGTTGAGCAAACAGGCCCTGTTGGACCTTTTGAAATGCTCAGCACCCTTGAAAAGAGTGAAGTGGTACTTTTCCAAAAAACGTTCTTCCTGGATGGCGATGACCGGGTAACCATTTTTTATCAGAAACCTACTGCCGGGTCTGATATTTTAAAGCCCGGCCTATTGTTTAAGTTAGGTAAGAACGCCAAGCTTTGGGATAAGATAAACTTCATCTCCTTGATGCTTGCCTTGTTCTTCGGGACTTCAGCACTGCCGCATATCCTGATCCGATACTACACAGTACCCAGCCAACGGGCCGCCCGTAAATCAACGGTGGTTGCCATTGCTGCCATTGGATTCTTTTACATCCTTACCATGTATATGGGCCTTGGAGCAATGATCAACGGCGTCAACGACCTCGAAAGCAGCAACATGTCGGGACCACTCCTGGCCAAGTATTTTGGCGTAGGGATCTTTTCCATCATCTCGGCTATTGCTTTTGCAACGGTACTGGGAACGGTGAGCGGACTGATCGTGGCATCATCAGGTGCCATTGCCCACGACTTCGTGGATAAATACCTGAAGGTGGAAATGACCGACAAGCAAAAAGTTAAAGCCGGGCGAATAGCCGCCTTTGGTGTGGGTATCTTGGCCATCATCCTGGGGATCCTGTTTAAAGGGATGAACGTTTCATTTCTGGTGGGATTGGCCTTTGCCATTGCCGCATCTGCCAACCTTCCTTCCATCCTTGCTGTGATATTCTGGAAAAAGACGACTTCCAAAGGAATTGCTAGTTCCATTACGGTGGGCATCGTCTCAGCAGTAACCATTATCCTGCTGTCACCCAGCATGTTCGAAAGATACGGACTACCTAAGGAAAACGCATTGATACCCTTTGACAACCCAGGAATTATTTCAATTCCCTTGTCGTTCATCGTTCTTATTGTGGTCTCGCTTCTTACACAGAAAAAGACATTGACTGTAAGATAGTCGTTGTACATTCTTTTTTGTATATTTGATTCTCAGGCACTTAAAGCATGAGAATAGCCATTATTACCGATATTCATGAGGATTTCGAAATGCTGGAAAAAGCTTTCGGAAAACTTCAATCGCTGGGTTACGACCTATTGGTTTGCCTTGGCGACATTACCGGTTTTGCCCATCGGTATTATGATCATCCCCCTGATGCCAATGCATGCATTGACCTAGTGAGGGAATACGCCCATTTTTCACTGGCCGGAAATCACGACCTTTTTTCCGTGCAACGCCTGCCCTCCTACCACCTTGAGAGGCACATGCCCGATAACTGGTATGACCTTAGCATTGAAGAACAAGCCTCACTCACCGGGGAGAAGCTCTGGCTGTATGAAGCGGAGGTCGTTCCTCTACTGAGCCCCGAAAACAGAAATTACCTTGAAAGTTTACCTGAATTTAAAGCCCTGGATACGGGCGCTAGGAAAATATTTTTTTCGCATTTCATGCAGCCTGACCTCTCAGGAGTCAGTCGTTGGTTTCCCTTTCACACCGGTGAATTAAGGCAGCATTTAAGGCTCATGAAAGAACTGAATTGCCAGGTAGCTTTTGCTGGTCACAGCCACCCTCTGGGAATCAGCATGGCCGGGAAATTTCTCTGGGCAGACCCGGGGTTTTCACAGGTAAAAATTAACCATTCACCAAAAATTGTTTTTTGCCCTGCTATTGTCAACGGGCGTAATACCAGCGGTTTTATCATCTTTGATACGCATTCGAGCATTATCACACCTGTCCCATTAAATTAAAATTTCACCATGCATATAGGTCAGCGATTCTTTTCCCGGATTCTACTCCCAGCCCTTGTGGCCGTTTTACTTTTCGTAGGAGTCACTTTCCTCGTGATCATACCTACTTATCGCGAGAATCTCATGGAAGGAAAACGCGAAACCATTCGCGAACTTACCAATACGGCTTTAAGCGTTATGCGCAAGCTCGACAGGATGGTAACCGATACCTTCAGCCTTTATGAAGCTCAAAGGGAGGCAGCCCTTATTATCGGTGATATGCGATACGGACCTGAGCAAAAAGACTATTTCTGGATAACCGATACAATTCCGGTAATGGTCATGCACCCCTATCGCCCCGGGATGATTGGAATGAATCTTTCTGACTACCGCGATAACCAGGGAAAGAACTTTTTTGTGGATATCGTTAACATTGTTAAGGAAAAGGGTGAGGGATACATCGACTACAAATGGCAATGGAAAGACGACAGCCTTACAGTCGTTTCAAAGCTTTCCTATGTTAAGCCTTATGAACCCTGGGGATGGATCGTGGGTACGGGCATTTATATCGATGATGTAAATCGCGAGATTGCAAGTCTTTCCCGCAGGGTCATTTGGATATCTATTCTTGCCACCCTGGTTCTGGGTGCCCTGATTGCTTACCTGACCCGCCGCAACTATATGGCTGAACTTGAACGACAAAAGGCACAGGAAAAGCTGCGTGATTCAATGGAGCGTTATAAGAAGCTGGTGGATGCATCAGCCGATGGGGTGATCCTGGTGCTTGAGGATGAGATCGCCTATGCAAATCCCTTTGTCCTGGGCCTTTTGGGCTTCTCCGAAAAAGACTTTGAATCCAAAGAATCTCAACTGTTTGAAAGACTTGAAACTTTGATTGAAGAAGCTGACCAAGGCCACGAAGGGGATAGGGAGGAAGCCCTGGTTTCAGAACAAAAGATCCCTGGTTTTGATGGCAATACAGTGGATGTCGTCGTTAACCGGTCGAAATTTGAATTGGAAGGAAAACACGGGTTCATTTATGGGGTGAAGGATATTTCCAGGCAAAAGGACCGGGTACGCGAACTGGAAATGAAAATCGAGAAATTTCGCGCCTTTGACAAGTTGCAGATATCCTCTAGCCTATTGTTGCAGCCCCTTTCCGAACACCTTCAACCTGCCCCTCGCTGCGATCTCACAACCACCGTAAATATGGCAGCCCGGATGATGGCACGTGCCAAAGCCGATATTATCCTGGTGATGAATGATGATGGCTCTGTGGCGGGTCTTATCACACAAAGCGACATCAGCAGGCGGATAGTGGCCAGCGGAATGGATCACGGAATCCCGGCAGAAAAGATCATGAGTGCCCCCGTAATCAGCCTCTCTGAAGACGATATGGTTATGGATGCCTTCTCCCTGATGTTGCAGCACCAGGTTTCCTATATTGTGGTACTTCCCAGGGAACATACAAAACCCTCCTATATTAGCTTACTGAGCCTTTCAGAATTGCGTCGCGATACACCCGAATACCTCATGAATGCCATCAGAAAAGCAGAAACAGTATATGAAATTGCCGACAACCTGAACCGCCTGCCTACCCTTATTCAACGACTGGTAGAAACCGGCACCGGGGCTGCCACCAGCGGAAAACTCATCAGCAAGGTTTCTGATGCCATTACCCAGAAATTAATCGAAGAGGCTATGAATGAAATGGGGCCTCCGCCCGCCCCCTTTGCCTTCCTTGCACTTGGAAGTGAGGGACGATTCGAACAAACGCTGGCCACCGACCAGGACAACGCCATTGTTTTTCGATCAGACAAAGCAATCGACAAAGAATCCAATAAGGATTATTTCCTTCAACTTGGAAACCGGGTCTGCAACAACCTCCACAAAGCGGGATATCCTTTGTGCAAAGGAGGAGTAATGGCATTAAACCCCGATTGGTGCATGGATCTTGAAGACTGGCAAAAAGCCATTGCAGCATGGATCACCACCCCAAACCCCCAGGAGTTATTGAAAACCTCAATCTTCTTTGACTTCAGGGCCGTGGCAGGACATCAGGAACTGGCTGAAGAACTGCAGCATTTTGTTCTGAAAGAACTTAAAGGAAAGGATATCTTCTTTTTCAATCTCGCCAAAAGTGTCATTTCCTTAAGGCCTCAGGTATTGGATAGTTCCGCTTTGAAGAACGACAACATTGACATTAAGCTTCCCATCCTTTCGCTTACAAGCATCGTCCGCCTTTGGGCCCTTAAAAACGGAATTAGTCTTAGGAATACCAGTGAAAGGTTGTTTGCCCTGGAATCGGCAGGAGCCATTCCATCGACCTTAACGGATGATTTCGAACAGGGGTTCAGGTTTCTTACCCTGTTGCGGATAAAAGGCCAGTTACAGCAGTTTGAAACGGGTGAACCATTCAGCAATCAAATCAACGCAAAGCATCTTTCTGAAATGGATAAAGCCATGCTGAAACGAGTCACCACCATGATAAACGATCATCTGAACCGCCTTTCCATCGATTTCAGGATCAGTTAAAAGGGGCAAAAGAAACCTACTTAAGAACATCCCCGGCATCCAGCAAGTAAATAAGGGCGGCCATGGCGGCACTTCCCAGCTGCATCTCGCGACGGTTGATTTTATCAAAGGTATCGTTTGCCGAATGATGAACATCAAAATATCGTTGGGAATCGGTAAGCAAGCCTGCCAGGGTCATTTGAAAATGCTTTTTCAGGGGCTCGATATCTACCCCGCTTCCCCCGGCAATAAACTCATGCATCCCATAGGGAGCGAACAGGGGTTGCAATGCCTGAATGGCTAAAAGGTTTTCGGGAGCAGCATCAATGGAAAACCCACGCGGACTGAATGCCCCCCTGTCGGCTTCCAGCGCAAAATAATGCTCTTCGCCATTCACACGGGCATCTTCTACGTAAGCCTGCCCTCCCCGCTGAGCGATCTCCTCGTCCATAAACATGACAGCCCTTACGGTCCTCTTGGGCTGTAATCCAAGCGCGCGGAAGATGCGTAGCACCTCCATGGACTGCATGCAGCCTGCACCGTCATCATGTGCACCAGGGCTATTGTCCCAGGCATCAAGATGTCCGCCCACAGTAATGATCTCATTGGGGTAATGGCTACCCCTTATTTCCCCAATGACGTTATATGAAACAGTATCCGGAAGCTGCCGACAATGGGTTTCGAGATAGAGTTCCAGCTCAGGATCGGCCTCCAGCCATTGGCTAAGCTGTTCAGCACCCAAAGTACTGACCGCTACAGCAGGGATATTCGGCCCCTCTTCACTTACGTAAGTCACGCCGGTATGGGCGAAATCGTGTATGGCACTGGTTACGGATCGCACGATTACGGCAACAGCACCATACTGGGCTGCCCGATGCGGTCCATAGAATCGCTGATCCACGGCATCACCGTATCCCAGGAAAGTATTATAAAAAGCATGGTTGAAGGGCCGGTTGAAGAATATAATCCGCCCTTCAATCCCTTCCCGCCCAAGGCTTTCCAGTTCATCCAGACCTTTAACCTCTGTTACCCGGGCTTTTACTCCATCAGGGCCTGTCCCAACAGACAAACCCAGGGAAGAAACCGTTAAAGCCTGGGAACCCAAAAGTCTTGACTCCATCCGGGAAAGTTCCACTTCCCCGCGGATCCAATGGGGTACCATAATCTCCTGACGATAAACCGAATCTAATTCAAGCCCCTCCATCATCCTTTGCGTAAGGTCCACTGCCGCCAGGGAAGCCTGTGAGCCAGCAATACGTCCTTCGGTGGTTTCGCAAAGAATCTGAAGATTTTCATAAGCAATATTAGATGAAAGCGCTTCGAGGAAAATGGATTCCACCACAACCTGCTGAGACCTGGCTGAAAGAGTACCAAAAATAAGGATGAACAGCGTAATGATCAATTTTTGCATAGCTCACTGATTTTTCAAATAAAAATCCAAAAGTAATGATTAGAAGCACTGGTTTCAAGGGAAAATTTCAATAGCTTTGAAAAGAAACAAAGTCAAATCCTATGAGAAAAGCAGCAATCAATTTAATGATGGTTATCCTGATGAATCAACTTGCAGCAGGGCAGGTTTACAAGCAGACCGAGCCCTTTGCCCATACCTATTCCATTGTAGCCCGCGATCCCGTGACCGGTGAAATGGCCATTGGGGTACAAAGCCATTGGTTCTCGGTAGGTACTGTAGTAAGCTGGGGAAAGTCGGGTGTAGGCGTGGTAGCCACGCAATCGTTCGTGAACCCTGCCCTGGGTCCCGATGGCTTGGCCCTGATGGAAGAAGGTCTGGATGCCCAAACTGCCTTGGAGCGACTGATCTCAGAAGACGAAGGGCGTGACTTCCGGCAGGTAGCCTTCCTCGATGCGACGGGCAATGTGGACGCTTACACCGGCGCCAAATGCATAGCCTGGGCCGGGCATTATGTAGGCGAAAACTACTCGGTGCAGGCCAATATGATGCTCAACGACCTTGTCATCCCTGCCATGCGCCTGGCTTTTGAAAGCAATGCCCACCTTCCCTTGGCAGAACGGGTAATTGAAACAATGAAGGCGGCAGAAGCAGCAGGAGGCGATATTCGCGGCCGGCAATCGGCTGCCCTGCTTGTGGTGAGTGGCACAACAGCATCCCATCCTTCATCCGATAAGCTTATTGACCTAAGGGTGGATGATCATCCTTTACCCCTGGAAGAACTCGAACGCCTGCTCAGGGTCCATCGTGCCTATACCCACATGAACAATGGTGACCTGGCTATGGAAGCCGGCGACATGCAGAAAGCCATGGAGGAATACGGAGCCGCCGAACAAATGTTCCCTGACAACCTTGAAATGAAGTACTGGAAAGCTATCGGCCTGGCTAACAGTGGCAGCATAAATGAGGCCCTACCCATCCTGAAGGCTATATTTCAAATAGACGGAAACTGGAAAGAGCTTACGCGCCGGCTTCATGCTTCCGGCTTACTGAATATCAGCGAAGCTGACCTGGAGAAAATTATGAATCTCTGATCCGGCATCTACCTCTCATTCCCGATCCAGGGCAAGTCCTTTACGTTTTATTTTTAAAAGAGGCACTTCATAGAAGCTGCCCCCTTTGGCTATAGGTGTCCGTTATCGGTCAAAACTGTCCGTTTCTGCATCACCAGACTGGTTTACATCCCCATCACCCTCACCTCTAATGATTTGAAAAATAATACATTAATAAATGTTGCATGTTTATTGTTGTCACGTTGCGCCATATAAACCTCCAAATCATTGTCAAATTTAAAATTAAATCATGAAACAAGGAATCGTTTTCACCATCTTGATGGTGATGACTGGTATGCTGCTTGCCGGCAGACCAATGGAATCATTTAATGAAAACCAAACCTATCACGGGTTTAGTTTAAAGGAAAAGAGGTTTGTTCCGGAAGTAAATGCAGAATGCCTTTTTTTCATCCATGAGCAAAGCGGGGCACAACTGATCAAGATTGCTGCGGATGATCCGAACAAGCTATTTAACATTGCCTTTAATACCCTTCCTGAAAACAGCACCGGGGTGGCCCACATCATGGAGCACTCCGTTCTGAACGGCTCACAAAGCTTCCCGGTAAAGAGCCCCTTTAATGTGCTGCGCAGGGGGTCACTCAACACCTTCCTGAATGCCATGACGGGTTCGGATTTCACCACCTATCCGGTGGCCAGCATGAACGAAAAGGATTACTTCAACCTTATGCATGTCTACCTCGACGCCACCCTTCTCCCAAGGATTTATGACGACCCGAGAATCTTCCTCCAGGAAGGCTGGCATTATGAAATTGAAGAACCGGAAGCTGAAATCGTTTACAAAGGGGTGGTCTTTAATGAGATGAAAGGCGCCTATTCAAGCCCCAACAGGGAACTTTATTATCAAAGCTGGAAGGTCCTCTTTCCCGACAACACCTATGGCAACTGCTCGGGTGGTTATCCCTCCGAGATCCCCAGGCTCACCTATGAGGAATTCCTGAATTTTCACCGCACTTTCTATCATCCATCCAACAGCTACATCACTTTATACGGGAATGCTGATCTGGATAAAGAACTTGCTTTCATCAACGAAAATTACCTCTCCCGTTTTACCCGGTCGGATGCTGTGATTGAGCTTCCCATGCAAAAACCCTTCGACAGGATGAAAGAACTGGAGACTCCCTATGCGGTGGCCGAAGGCAACAACATTCAGGACAACACCTATCTGTTGATGAATTTTGTAGCCGGACAAGGGATCAACCAGGAGTTTAACATGGCCATGGAGGTGATTGCCGATGCCCTGGTCAACCACGAGTCAGCTCCCCTAAGAATTGCCCTTCAGGAAGCTGGTCTGGGCAAGAACGTCAGCGCCGGCCTGAAGAAGGGAAAACAAAACCAGTTTCTGATCCTCCTTCAAAACGCCAACCGCGAAGACAGGGATCGTTTCCGTGAAATAGTCTTTCAAACCATGAAAGAAGTCGCTGACAAGGGTTTTGACAAGGAAATGCTGGAAGGGATTATCAACCGAAAGGAATTCCAGCTAAGAGAGGGTAACACCTCAGCCAAGGGAATGATGTATATGATGGCATCGTATATCAACTGGATGTTCGATGGAGACCCCTTTGCCGGCCTCGAATTCGAAAAACCCCTGGCCTATGTGAAACAATCACTCGAACAGCCTATCCTGGAAAATCTTATGGAGGAGTATCTGATCCAGAATCCCCATGCCGTGCTGGTTGCCATGTATCCTCAGCCCGGGCTTGAGCAGATCCATGTGGAGCGCGAGCGTCAGGAACTTGCGGAATATAAAGCAAGCCTCAGCAAGGAGGAAATCGATGCCCTGGTGCAGCAGACCAAAGAATTAAAGCAGTATCAGCTTAGCGAAGACAGCCCTGAAGCTTTGGCCTCTGTTCCTATGCTGTCACTGGAAGACATCTCACCCGAAGTCAACTGGTATCCCTTGCAGGAGAAAAAATTCCGGAATGCCCCCGTTTTCCATTACGAGGATTTCACCAACGACATCATTTACATTTACCTATATTTTGACATGCGCACCTTGCCCCAGAAACTGATCCCCTATGCCAGCCTTCTTTCGGCCCTGATCCGCGAAATGGGAACGGAAACCAAAAGCGTTGGTGAACTCGACAATGCGCTGAACATCCATACTGGCTCCTTCTGGACTACCCTTGATTCGTATTTACAGAACCAGTCGGACGAGCAACTTTTGCCGTTCTTCCTGGCTGGCGGGAAGGCCATGTCAGACAAGACAGGAACTTTCTTTGAACTCGCCGCCGAAATCATCAACACCTTTAACCTGGAAGACCGCGAACGCCTGAAGACCATCCTGACCCGCCACCAGGCTGTTGTGGAAAGAAGGATCACCAACGATGGCCTGAATTTTGCAAACCTCCGTCTGCTGGCCAATTTTAACAAGCAAGGGATTTTCAATGAAATGACCAGGGGTATCAGCTATTACAGGTTCGTTACTGAACTGAACAATGAATTTGATACCCGTTCCGATGAAATGATCGCCAGGCTCAGGGAAACTGCAAGTTTACTGTTTAACCAGAATAACATCAGCGTTCAGGTCACCTGTGCAGAAAACAACTATGGCGCCTTTGAAGACGGATTCAAATCATTCCTGGCTTCCCTTCCCAATGAAAAACCCGTTATGCAAACCTGGTCGCTGGAGTACCTTCCAGCCAATGAAGGTTTGCTCTCGGCATCAAAGGTTCAGTATGTTACGCAAGGATACGATTTCAAAAAGCTGGGCTATTCCATCAACGGGCATTTTTATGTACTGAACCAGATTCTCTCGACTGACTATCTGCAGAACAAAATCAGGGTGATGGGAGGTGCCTACGGGGGCTTTTCAACCCTGAACCCCACAGGTCCCCTGTTTTTCTCTTCTTACAGGGACCCAAACCTGAAAGAAACCCTTGACAATTTTGAGGGACTGCCCCAGTATCTGGAAAATTTTGAGGCCGATGATATGGAGATGACGCGTTATATCATTGGCACCATCGCCAAGCATGACCAGCCCAGAACCCCATCTGTTTCCGGCCAGTTTGCGCTGTGGAGGCATTATGAGAATGTATCGCATGAAGACCTGCTAAAAGAAAGGCAGGAGATCCTGAACACCAGTGCCGGGGATATCAGGTCATTCAGCACCATGATCAGGGAGATCCTGGACCGCGATGTCTATACCGTATATGGAAATGAGGAAAAAATCAGGGAGAACGAAGATCTTTTCCGCACCCTTGTAAAAATAACCGAATAAGCGGACAAAGTTTTTCCCAAAAATAAAAACCACCGTGAAGCTCATTTCGCGGTGGTTTTTTTATGGTTTTCCCACAATTTCGAAAACCCGGTTAAGCGTGTTTCCGGCTTCATCCACCAGGGTGAGGGTATGAAATCCCTGTTCAGGCGCCAGAGCCATCTGGTGGTTTTGCCATGTTTCGCCCAGGTATTCACCATCGAGGTGCCAGAAAATCCTTGTGCCCAAGTCCCTGTGCGCAACTTCAAAGATGGTCTTCCCGGCTGAACCATCCAGCTCACGCGGAACAAAAATGGCCATGCCCTCGCGCGGATAGATCATCTCCATCATGGTATGGGATTCCTGCGGCTGGCAGTCGCCTCGCCAGGGCGGCAACGGGCGGTATGCCGGATTACGCGAGCGGTAAAACCATTCCATTGCAGGAGGCAGGACAAACCAGGAAGCAGTGATCATCTTGCCAACGGATTCGCAATCGCTGTTCACGCGATATTGCCCCAAAGAGTCAAGATGCACCAGCTGGTGATAAGGACAGGGTGGCGTTTTCAACCCCTTTGAATGGACCCACAGAGTGTCTTGGACGGGGCAATGCATCCCGGCACGGTGGCCACTTTCGCGGCACACCGCCACCTGTTCCATTTCCCCGTAAGGGGGATCAAACCAGGCAGAGGCGGGCAACAGGTCGAACAACTGAAACAGAATGGGCGCTGCAGCGCCCAGCCCAGTCAGTTCCGGGCGTCCTTCCCCCGTTGCATTACCCACCCAAACCCCAACCACATAGTCCCGGGTAGTGCCCACGGCCCAGGCATCACGCCCCCCAAAGCTGGTCCCTGTTTTCCAGGCGATCTTGCCCTTCGACGCCATCGCCTGCCATCCAGCCTCAGCATCTGGGCGATTTACCTCCACCAGGGCCTCCCAGGTAAGCCATACCGCCGCGGCACTTACCGGACCATAGTCTTCCAGCTTTTGGCGACTCCCGGAATTGCGCTTTTTACCGGAAACCTGATCTGCCAGGTAAACAGGAGGATGAATGTCGGCCAGGTCATACATCCCGTAATAATCCCCGTGATGCCGCAACACCCTTGAAAGGCTGGCATACATCCCACTGATGTCCCAAAGGCTTCCCTCGGCTCCACCCAGAATGATGGACAAGCCGTAATGGCCCGGGGGATATACCAGGGTGTTCATTCCCAGACGCTTCAGGATGAAACGAAACTTCTCCACGCCGTAATCACGAAGCATGCGCACCGATGGCACGTTGAGCGATCGCGTCAGGGAACGCTTGGCAGGCACGGCACCGTCGTAGGTCAGGAAATAGTTTTTTGGCGAATAGCCTGCGATCTGGGTAGGGATGTCGGGCACCAGCGTATTGGGCAGCAATTGCCCTTCCTGCATCATCGCCGCATAGAGAAAGGGTTTGAGGATGCTGCCAGTGCTGCGCGGGGCAGTGATGACATCCACCATATGACCCTGTCCGGCATCAGCACGGCCACGGGTGTTTCCCACATAAGCCAGCACCTGTCCGGTCTCCACTTCAAGCACGATGGCAGCAGCATTGTGAATATGATTGGCCCTGAGCATCAGGGCATGCTCCTCCAGGATGGCTGTTGCCCTTTGCTGAAGGTGAGGATCCAGGGTAGTTTTCACCCGTGTTCCCCGCTGATTCAAATACACCCGGTCGAGCAAATGAGGCGCCATTAGCGGTAAGGGATAGGGTTTCCCGGGCAAAGGTTCAAGTTTGGCCAGCACACAGTCGAGGGAGTCGAGATGCCCGCGCCTAAACAATTCATCCAGCAGACGATTGCGTTTCACCAGTAAAACCTCTTGGTTTTTTCCCGGGAAGATCAATGAAGGTGCATTGGGCAGCACCGCCAGGGTGGCAGCCTCAGCCCAGCTCAGGTCAGCGGGGGGGCGCCCGTAATAACGCCAGGCAGCCGCATCCAGCCCCACTACGTTTCCTCCGAAAGGGGCGTGGGAGGCATACAAGGCAAGGATTGATTTTTTGGAATAGCGCGCCTCCAGCCGGGTCGCCAAAACCATCTCCCTCAACTTTTCAACGACTGTTCTTGGCTTCCCCTTTCGGGAAAGCCTGATTACCTGCATGCTCAACGTACTGCCGCCACTCACCCGCCTGCCCGCCCTGATGTTCTGCACCAGGGCCCGGACGGTGGCCAGGGGGTTCACCCCCGGATGAAAATAAAAATAACGGTCTTCGAAAGCCACCAGGGCTTTGGCAAACTGTTCGGGAACCTCCTCCATCTCAAGGAAACGCCATTGCCCGTCATCCGCAATCCGCGCTCCCAGCAGAACCCCCTCCCGATCCTCAATTACCGTGCTGCCCGGATCAGGAAATAAATCGCGCGGCAAGCTGAAAAACCAAACCAGCAATAACAATCCCAAGGCCAAAAGCCAGTAACGGTATTTTCGCAAAAAAGGCTGAAGGACTATTTTGGACATTTATTATAGATGAATTATTAACGATTCAGAGGAATAAAATGAAGGGGATTATAAAAGCTCAGCAGGCCTTGTGAATCCCAAATAAAATAGATTAAACATTCTGTTTCTCATAACCTTATTCCCATTTTTCATTTTTCATTTTAACCTTTTCATTTCCATCCTGTCCCCTGCCAGGGACCTACCACAGACCTACCCCGGTCGTGTCCAGAAGGACCCGGTACGAACCTGGCACGACCTTTACACGAGGATGGTACAAGCATGGTTAAATCAACAAGATTTTTTTTGGCATAAATGCACTCTTTTTTAGTACTACTTTTTACCCTTCTGGTGAATTCATCAAAATTCGGGGCGGGACTTGAAGCCGCTTCCCGAATGGATTTCATTTTTCATTCTTCATTTTTCTTTTATCATTCTCCCTTAGTTTCCGGCCTGTACCACTTCGACCCATTGACCGGGGATGCGGGCATTAACCTGGTCGTTATACATGGCTTCGGCAAATACCCCAGGCAGGAAAAATTTCCCAAGGTAAGCCGCGTTGAGAACGACCACAAAGCTTTTGGTCTGCCCTGCCTGGAGGTCGAAGAAGCTGTGGACGCGGTCATCCCTTATATCCTGGTAGGTGGGCTGACTGGCCTGGTGTACGGATGGAAATTCGTCGAGGCGGGTGTTATGGATCTCCCATCCTGAGGGGAAAACCTGGGTTAGGACCAAATCCGTATAATTTCCAAGCCGGCCGGGGTTGGTCACAGTGACTTCGGCCAAGAAGTCGGTGCCCTGGTTCAGGCGGGTTACATCCAGCGCCTTGCCGTCCATCCCGCGATAAGCCACCGAAACCTGAAGGTTACTGCTGGCAGCGGTCATCTCTGTAACATCCGGGATGCCGGTCATCAGCAGCCTGGCAAACAATACGGAACTGCCGGAGTTTTTAACAGTAACATTCCCTTTTGAAGCCTCGCCCACACGCAGTTCCACCTGGTTCACAGGAAGCTGCGAAGTTTTCTGTTCTTCGCTGCCATTGTTGAAGCGATAGGCAAATTTAAGGTCCTTTCCTGCAGCCTGATCACCGGCAAATTTGGAAATGGCCAGCAAGGCATAAGCGGTGGTCTGAGTGCTCAGCCAACGCTGGCTGGTCAACACCTCCGACAGCCTTCTGATCACGGGAACGGCTTCATCCCTGCGGTTGAGCAATACCAAAGTTTCGACGATCATCGCCTGATCCCTTTCAGGTGAGCCATAAGTCATATTGAAGGCCGGGTATTCGCCGACCTCGGTAGCTGCCTGGTCGACAAGCCTGGTTGCTGCTTCGGGCTGGCCGGCGAGGGCATAGGCTGCAGCCAGTCGCCAGCGTGCCTGCAGGGACAGGCTGGCCGATTCGCGCAGGCGGTTCATGGCGCCCATCTCGGGGGCTTTGGCCAGGGCCAGGGTATAGAGGCGGTAAGCTTGCAGGAGGTCATTCTGGGTCCAGGCCCCGAAACGCATGTTGCTGGCGCCGGGGTTGAAGTTGCGGGCTGCATTGCGCTGGTAGCGAATCCAGCCATCCTTGAGCCCCAAGGGCAGGGAATAGCCTTTGGCCTCCGCCTCGAGCATGAAATGCCCGGCATAGGAGGTGCCCCAATCGCTGGCTTCGGAAGCCCCGGGCCAGTATGCTAGCCCTCCTCCGGGCATCTGGTAGCGGCCCAGCAGGCGCAAGGCCTCGCCGATGTTTTGTTCGGTCTTGCTGCGCAGAGGGGCGTCCATTTCCATCACCGTCGAGAGGAACAGCTGCGGAAAAGCAGCCGAGGTTACCTGTTCGAGGCATCCATGGGGGTAATTGATGAGGTATTTCAGGCGCCTGCCAAAATCGACGGGCGGGATGGAAGAGATCTCAAGCACAGCGGTATTGGTGCCGTTCATTCCCGGAAGGGTATACTCCGATTGCCAATCCTTGCCGGGATCGATCGCAGCTTCAAGGACTTGAGAGATGCGCTGATTAGGATTCCTTACTTCGATTTCAATCTCGTATTCAGCGCGTTCACTGCCACTGCTGACCACCACCTTCACTTTCCCAACGCCAATGGCTTTGGCCACCTCAAGGTCGAAATTGACCACCTGGTCGCCCGTCTGGCTGAAGCTGATCTGGCGGTTGGTGCTGCCCCTGACGGGGAGCAAGGCATTGGTCTGGACTTCCACCCTGACATTTTTCACATGGTTCTCCATTGCAAAAACGGTGACGGGAAGCTTAACGGTTTCACCAGGGGTAAGGACCCTGGGCAGGGTAGCCAGTACCATCAGGGGATTCCTGACCGGGACAGTCTTTTCAGCGTGGCCGTATGCGCCATCATTGCCCGCAATCACCATCACCCTGACCGACCCCACGTATTGGGGCATCAAAAAGCTATGGGTGTTGCTGCGGTTTCGCTCAAGCGTAAAGGGCCCGAGGAACTTCACCACGGGTTTGAAGCGGTTGGCCTGTGATTCGGGGCGCCCAACGATCTCTTCGTCGCCCCCAATGCTGAAGATCCTTTCGATGCGCCCGCCATAGGCTCCCAGCACATAGTCGTACATATCCCAGGTTTTTACGCCAAGGGCTTCGCGGGCATAAAAAGAACGCCAGGGATCAGGGGTGGCAAAACGGGTCAGGTCGAGCAAACCTTCATCCACCAAGGCCAGTGTATAAGTCATCGGTTTCCCTGATTTCTCCTTTACCTTGATGCTGGCATTCTCGCCGGGTTTCAGGACCTGGGGCATTTCTACCAGGGGATCGAGGCGTGTAGCCGGGTCCTCCACTTCCACAGGGATCACCCCGTACAGGCGGATTGGCAGGTCATTGGAGGTGCGGCGGTGGGGCTGGACCAGGGTCACGTGAACATAGACATTGGGCGCCATCTCGCCGGTGGCGGTAAAGCTGAACTGGGTATCCTGCCCCCTGGTTTCGACCCAGAAGGCATCGAGGACCCTGGAGCCCGACTCAATGCTCACCAGCGCCCGTCCTTCCGCGGAAGCGGGCACCGTCACTTTGACCTCCTCCCCTGCCTGGTATTTGTCCTTATTGGCAGAGAAGCTAAGCATGGTTGCGGCCTGGGGGTCGGATGCCGCTGCCCGCGAGGACCAGCCGGGCCAGTCAACATAGACTGTTTCCCCGGTGCTGTGTCCGCTTGCAGGATCGGTGATGCGGATCAGGTAACGGCCCCATTCGGGATGAGGGATACGGAAAGTATAGCTGCCCTTTCCGTTGGTAGTGGACACCTTCACGGAATGCACCGGCCGTTGGTGTGAATTGGCCATATAGGAAGCCAGGTTTTCTGCTGAAGCATCCCACCACCAGCGCCATTCCACCTTATAGACATCGACCTGGAGGTCGCGGCGGGAGACGGGATTCCCTTCGGCATCCACGGTAACTATTTCAATCTGATGATCTGTGTTGTTCACCAGCATCCCCGTATAAGGCTCTCCTTCAGGAAGTTTAAGCCCCACATAATGGCTGTAAGGAGAGTAGGGCATGCTGAAACGGTCGATGCTGAAGTCGCCGCTTTCTTCAAATACGCGCACCACAAAGCCGGCATTGAGCATCCCGGGGGCCAGCCCCTTCACCGGCAGGGTGGATTGCACTGTGGCTTCCCCGCTTTCACTGACTTTTCCATCAAAAATGGTCAGTTCCTCCGTTTCAAAGCTACGGGAAGGATCATCAAAAGTATATCCCGGGAAGCGATCGAAGCTGGTAGTCATGGGGCTCAGGGTCGCAGTAACGTTTGCCCGCAGGTTCCGGGCAGGCGCCCCGTGGAGCCAGTTCACCTTCAGGTGGCCCTTTACGGCAGTGCTGCCAGCCGAAAGCCTTTCGGTGCCAAAATCCAGGTTTATCTTGAGGCGGTTGGGCTTGATGGATTCGACTTTAAAGACCCGTGAGAAGGTGTCCCCCCCCACACTTACCCGTCCCGACCAGTTTCCGGTAGGCGCATCAGGGGTTGTGGCCGTGCTGAAGTCATAGAAGCCATTCTGGCCGCTGGTACGGGTCATCCGTTGGACCAGCTGTCCTAATGGGTTGTAGAGTTCAAAGGTGACCGGGTGGCCTTCGGGCAAGGTTTTCTGCCGGTCTTCGAGGATAAAGGCGACAAACAGGGAGTCGCCTGGCCTCCACACGCCGCGTTCCCCATAGAGAAAGCCTTTGAGGCCGCGCTGAACAGCGTTTCCCGAGACATCGAAACGGCTCAGGGAAAGGGCAGAGCCATCGTCGAGGCGAAGATAGCCCCTTTGCTGATCCTGTTTTGCAATCAGCAGGAAAGGCTTGCCATCAGGCTGAACCTTGGCCATGCCACTGCGGTCAGTGGTTACGCTTGTAATCAGCTGGTTCTGATAGTTGTACAACTCAAGGGTGACATTAGCCAATGGCAGCGTGGTTCTCAGGTCGGTAACCGCAAAAAGCATCGCCTGATCCGAACCGCCCTTAGCCACAATGCCCAGATCGGAAGCCAGCACATTGCGGGCTACTGAGCGGCGCCTTCCATAATAGGAATTACTGCAAGGGTTGTCGCGTTCTTCCCAGTCATAATTATCGTAGGAATAGTAATCCTCATAAGAATAGTCGTCCCAATACCCCATGGGTGAGTCCCAATAATCCAGCTCATCCTCAATGCCAGACTGGCCGGGGGCATCCATTTGGGTAAGAGCTTCGTCTTCGGTTTGTCCGGGGCACCGGTAGGTTGAATGTTCACGGCGGAAACCAATCTCAACGCGGTAAATGGCCCCTGGCTCAGTGCTGATAAGTTTTGACAGGTCAAAGGAGAAGGTGTTCCAGGTTCCGTAATCGATGGGGCGGTCAGAAGTCAGAGGGATTGTACGTTTCAGAATCAGGCGTCCTGCCCTTTTAAGCTGGTTGCTTTCATCGATCTGGTTAACCTGCAGGAAATGCCCTACGTTATTTTCAAAAATCTTGATGATCCTTAAATCTACAGCCCGCAAATTAACCGCCTCGAAAGGAAAGATAAGGCCATCGCTATTGGGAATAATGACGCCTGTGCCTGCAAGTTTTACGGCTGGCTGGATATCTTCGAAATTCAGGACAAAGTCTTGCGACGCACCCAAGCGGTAACCCCGGCGGCTGTTAATCCCTTCAGCCAGGGTGAGGGTCTTTGCCCCGGAGATACGAGTTTCGGGATACACCCGGACTTCTGAACCATCTATCAAGAAACGCAGATCCGGGGCATCCTCCAGACGGATGAGACCGTTCAGGTCCTGCTCAGGGCTGAGCGGGTCAGAAAAGCGGACCAGGACAAATTGTTCAGGCTGTTGGTGCGGGCTAACCTCCATTACGGAGAAGTCGCTGATGGCGGGAATATCGATCAGCAGTTCATCCTTCTGCTGAACCCCGATGGGCTTTCCGTCCCAGGTGATCTTTACCTGGCTTTTGCTATCCGGGCGCTGGATGCTGTCGATCTGAAATGGCAGCTGTGTGCCAGAGGCTTCCTGGGTCCAGATGATCTTCAGTTCCCTCCTGCCCTGGTAAGCCCTGAGCAATTTGGCGGCCTGAGCCGGATCCAACATATCGGCGGCTACCAGGAGGCCTCCCAGGCGATTCCATTCACCATCATCAGGATCGAGGGGCTCAAATTGGTTTACATCCACCTGAAAGGATTGCGGGATGGTCTGGAAAGAAAACTTAAAAGTGGCCAGATCTTTCGGCACCTCCTTCACTCTCCCCAGGTAAAACTTTGCTGTATAAGTCTGCCCATTGGGCAAACGTTCCGAGGGTCGGAATTCAATGGTTCGGCTATCGGTCCAATATGCTTTCCCCTTGATGCCAGGCGAGAAGTCGAACAATTTTTCAGGGACAGGCTCCTGTAAAGCCACCTCGCCTGAATAATCCTCACTGAGGACAACACTAATGGAGGATGCTCCTTGAATGACCCCTGAGGTAAAGGCCGCAATATGGGGGTTGTAGGCAGGATCTTTCATCTCAGCGGCCTTGCGGCGGCCTGAGCACTGACAAAACATCAGGGTAAGGGCAAGGAGCAAAATGGGCAAAGACAAGGAGTTTCTGAATGACATGGTAAGGGATCTTGGGTGGTTGGTATATATAGCAAACCTAAGGCAATTTTAATTACCCTGCAATACAAAGGCATAATAATTCAATGTAAAACAACAGGAGGGACCTTTAAACAGAAATGACTCCTTAAAGTTCCTTGAAGAAGATGCGAAACCGCTTGTACACTTTTCCACCAATCCGTTCCACCTCGGCGCGCATCCGTTTGTTGTTTTCCAAAATCAAGTGGCTGTCAATGAACTCCATCCCGGCCTTTGTTGCCGACTCTAGGATGCGAAAGCTCACCAACGAATCGATCCCAAGGCCACGATAGGGTTCCTTAATAGCCCCCAACAGCAAGGTCAGCATCTTTGCCTTTCGGCTTTCGCGCAGGATGAAGAACCATCCGAATGGGAACAGTCGCCCCCTGGCCCGTTTAATGCCCGGGCTTAATTCGGGAATGCTGACCACAAAAGCGATCAATTCGCCCTTCTGGTTGGTTACGACCTTTACAAATCGTGGATCGAGAATGGGAATATAGCGATCGGCCAGTTCCTGCATCTCTTTTTCCTCAAGTGGGATAAACCCGTAAATATTGACAAAGGTTTCGTTCACCAGCCTGAAGACCGGGACTATCCAGGGGCGCATTTGCTTTCGGCTGGTAAATTCCAGGAGGGAGTAACCGTTGTTGTCAATCACCCGTTTGGAGATCCGCTCAATATATTCGGGGACCTTCTCGGGCATATCGATCCTGTATGAAACCAGGTCCACTTCTTTCTGAAACCCCAGTTCCTCGTAAAATGCCTTCATCCATGGGAAGTTGACGCTTGTGGTAATAGCAACCGGCTCATCGTGCCCTTCGATCTTACAGCCCTGGGGGTCTTTATCAGAAAACCCCAAAGGACCGACAAGTTTTAGCATCCCTTTTTCACGTGCCCATTGGCCAATAAAATCCAGCAGGGCACGGGCAATTTCAATATCCTGATAACATTCAAGGTAACAAAAACGGGCATTCCGTTCCAAATGAAGCTCATTGTAATGGGGGTTAATGATGCCCATGATGCGGCCCACCGGCTTAGTCCCATCCCAGGCAAGCGCCATTACCGTCACACAATTGGAAAAAGACTTGTTTTTCAGGGGGTCGAAATAGGACCATTCATCCATATACAGGGGAGGAATCCATTGCTTATGATTCTTATGAATCTTTTCTGGAAGGTAGATAAAAGTCCTCAAATCCTTTTTCCCTTCCAACTCCCGCACTTCAATAGTCATAAAAAAAGTATTAAAATATAAATACCTGTAATTTGCAAAACGGCCTTATATCCCCTGCACGATTTTCCTGCCGTGAAATTCGCTGGCTTCAGGGATTAATTTACGGAGATCGTTAATATTTTCATGAGTCACCCTTCCCGCCACAATAAGTTTGGGATTTCCCTGGGCTTCTTTCAGCAGCCTGTTGAGAACCGGAACAGCCTCATGGGCAGTCAATTTACCACCGGAGGTCAGTAGTCTATCGGCACCTGTTTCCTTTAAGTCCGTTAGGGCTTTTGAAAGGTCCTGGCAATCATCAAAAGCTTTATGAAAAGTGACCTGTAAAGGACGCGCAAGTTCCACCAACTGGCGGGTACGGTCTATGTCGATCTCGACCCCAGGCGTTAACAGTCCAAAAACAACGCCCTGGCAACCCAGTTCTTTGAGTTGTTGAATCTCCTGTTTCATTTGCGCAAACTCTTCCTCAGTATAAACAAAATCGCCACCCCGGGGTCTTACCATAGCCATGATGGGAATTTTCAGGGCAATAAGCAATTGAATGACCAAATCAAATGGCGGGGTGATCCCTCCCAGATCCAAACGATTGCAAAGCTCGATGCGTGAGGCTCCATTGGCTTCAGCCGAAATAGCCTGTTGATAAGTTTCCACACAAGCTTCCAGGATGATTTTCGTTTCGCTTGACATTTTTCCCTATTTTCGAATCGACAATTCAAAAGTAATTTTTTCATTTAAATAATTTGACTTTTATGATCGCGCGCAGGCAATTCATTTTTCAATCGCTGAGCTTTGGTGCCGGGCTGGGACTGCTGGGGCTTTCTTCTTACACCCGCGCAAAAGGCCCGGCCGCAACAATAAAAGGCCAGCCCATGGTGATCTCCACCTGGCGACACGGCCTTGCCGCAAACGAGGCAGCCTGGCAGATTCTTGGAGAGGGAGGCTATGCCCTGGATGCTGTTGAGGCAGGCGTTCGTGTGCCGGAGGCTGACCCTGAGGTGATGAGTGTTGGGTTTGGCGGACACCCTGACCGCGATGGCCGGGTGACTCTCGATGCCTGCATCATGGATGAAAAAGGCAGGGCAGGTTCCGTGAGCTTTCTGGAACACATCAAGCACCCCATATCGGTCGCCAGGCTGGTAATGGAGAAGACGCCTCACGTGATGCTCTCGGGACAAGGTGCCCTTGAGTTTGCCCTCGACAATGGCTTTGAGAAGGAAATCCTGCTGACGGAAGAAGCCAAAGCCCAATGGCAAGAATGGCTGAAGGAGGCCGAATACAAGCCCGTAATCAACATTGAAAACCACGACACCATCAGTATGATTGCCATCGATGCCGAAGGGCGCATCTCCGGGGCTTGCACCACCAGTGGCGCAGCCTATAAAATGCATGGCCGGGTGGGCGACTCTCCCATCATCGGTGCTGGGCTTTTCTGTGATGACGAAGTTGGTGGGGCTGCCGCCACCGGGCAAGGCGAACTGGTGATGAAGACCCTCGGTAGCTTCCTGATCGTGGAGTTGATGCGCAATGGCTTTAGCCCCCAGGAAGCCTGCAAGGAAGCGATCCAGCGCATTGTGAAGAAAATTCCTGACTTCAAGGATTATCAGATCGGGTATATTGCCATCGACAAAAGCGGACAAACCGGAGCCTATTGCCTGCACCCGGGATTTGATTATGCCCTTACCTGCAACGGGAATACGGAACTGGTGGATGCACCCAGTTACCTGTAAAGCGCCTGGTAAATCTTCTTCATAGGTTAAAAAAAGGAAAGCAGCATCCATTGTTACAGATGCTGCTTTAAAAAAAATTTCAAGGAATTTAGAAAAAAACCGGGATCAAATGCTTTCGGTATCCACAAGGATCATGATGGAACGTGAAGGAAGGTTTACTTCCTCTTTCAAAGGCTTATCGAAGCCTTGTGTAATGACACCAGCTTCATTCACTTCATCCTTGGTGGCTACCACGCGCCATTCGCCATCGGGCAGGTCAACCTTCAATTCGCCGGGATCGGCATTGTAATACACCAGGATATTCTTCCAGCGGTCGCCATTGGCATTATTGCCAATGTGGTATCCCACCACCAGGGGATGTTCGATGTCAAAAAAACTTAAATGCTTTTGAATCAGATCAGTGGTAGGCATCCGAAATGCAGGATGGTTTTTCCGCAAAGCGATCATATCCCTGTAAAAGGTAAACACATCATAGTATTTGGCCTTTTGTGTCCATACAAGCTGATTGATGCTGTCGGGAAGGTTATAGCTGTTGTGTTCGCCAAACTTGGTACGCACCAACTCCTCACCTGCGTGCAGGAACGATACGCCCTGGGAGGTCAGAACAATGGCGTTGGCAAATTTCTGAATATCAAGCCTATCCTGTTCGTTGCAATCGGGACAGGTAAATACGGTCTTATCCCAAAGCACAGGGTTGTCGTGACAAGTGACATAAGTTATGGTCTTCAGGGGCTGATCGGCATAGGGGGCATCGGAATAATTCACGGCAGCATAGTCGATCTGGGGGTGCTTGGTAGAAGCCACCACACCAAACTTAATGCTTTCCTTCACGCCTTCCTTGCCCACCATAAAGCCCTGGTCTTTCGCATCGTACCAGTGGCCACGAATGCCATCGCGGATATCATCGCTGAATACTGCAATGCCATCAAGCTGTGTGGCGTGGGCCTTCAGGGCGCGGTCTTCAAGAGGCAGGGGCGTTTCATTGGCAGTCCAGCCTTCCCCATAGAGGAAAATGGCCGGGTCAATCCTGTCCATCTCCTCGCGGATCAGATTCATCGTTTCTATGTCGTGCAGGCCCATCAAGTCAAAGCGAAAACCATCGATGCGGTATTCGTTAGCCCAGTGTTTCAGGGATTCGATCATAAATTTCCGCATCATGGGCTTTTCTGAAGCCGTCTCATTGCCGCAATAAGCACCGTTGGCATAGCTTCCATCTTCCCAGCGACGGAAATAGTAGCCCGGCACCAGTTGCTCAAAGGCTGAGGCTTCCGCATCAAACATGTGGTTATACACCACATCCATGATGACCCTGATCCCTGCCTGGTGCAAGGCTTGCACCATTTGTTTGAACTCTTTAATGCGCACCCTGCCATCATAAGGGTCGGTGGAATAGGAACCTTCCGGAACATTGTAGTTCTTGGGGTCATATCCCCAGTTAAACTGGGGCTCGTCGAGGCGGGTTTCGTCAACGGTAAAGAAGTCGAAGGAAGGCAGCAGGTGGACATGTGTAACCCCCAGCTCCACGAGGTGATCAACCATGGTGGGCAGGCCTTCGGGGCTTTTAGTTCCCCTTTCGGTAAAGGCAAGGAACTTTCCGGGGTAAGCTGAGCCCGCGCTGGGGTGGATGCTGAAATCGCGCACATGGATCTCCCAGATCACAATATCGGCGTGGCTGGCAAGGTGAGGGCGCTGGTCGTTTTCCCAGCCTTCGGGATCCGTTTTACTGAAGTCGACGATCATCCCCCGGTTGCCATTCACCCCCACTGCCTTGGCGGTGGGATCAGGCACTTCTTTTTTCCAGGCATCATCGATGCGGGCCTGGAAAGTATAATAACGGTTTTCCCAGTCTCCGTTCAATTTAAAGGACCATGTTCCATCCCTTCCTTTTTTCATCTCATGGGTTCCCAGCAATTCGCCATCCTGTCCCTGGTCATAGATCCTGACCAACACTTCGGTAGCAGTGGGTGCCCAGATTTTAAAAATAGTCTTTTCGGGACTCCATGTGACTCCCAGATCATTGCCTTCATAAACCGGATAGGTGCCTTGTCCGACCCTGGGCTTACAACTTACAAATGTCATTGCAAAAAATAAAGTGAAAAGAATCAGACGTGTTTTCATCTGCTCGACTGTTTTACTTGAAGGGACAAAAATACATTTTTTTTAATGACTGCCTTATTCAACTTTTTTTCAAAAAATAGCCTTTTTAAGTTATTCACTGATGCTTTTTACGGTTAATTGTAATATTTTTGAAAACAGGAATGATCAGGCCGGTTTACCTGCACTTGGGTTTCCGGCATTTAAAACAACCAAAACCCCATCTCATGAAAGCTTCTCTTTTCATAGTCAGCCTGCTTTTGTTCATGTTTGCAGGGCAAAGTGTTTTTGCTCAGGACAACGAGGAAAAGCCTCAGGTGTATCGAATCGAAACCTCCGACCGGAATATCTATACCGGCCAAATCATCTCTGAAACCAATGAAGCCATTGTTTTGCGCACGGAAAACCTAGGAGACATTACCCTTCTGAAATCAAACATCATCCGCAGAACTCGCCTGGAAGAAAGCGGCAAGGAGAATCAAATTGTCAACATCCATGGAAATCGCTACTTTGTCTTGTCCAACAGCCTGGGAATCCCAAAAGGATCAGGATATTATCAGAACTCCTGGGTCTTTTTCAACCAGGCCCACTATGGCATCACCAATAATATATCTATCGGAGCAGGCATTGTTCCTTTATTCCTATTTGCAGGGGCCCCATCCCCTATTTGGATTGTTCCTTCTGTCAACATTCCTGTTTCAAAGGATAATTTTTCCCTGGGTGTCAATGCCCTGATCGCTACCATTGCAGGAGAAGATGTTGAGGGAACAGCCGGTTTTGTGACCTTTACTGCCACTTTTGGCAACCGCAACAACAACCTGTCGCTGGGACTGGGATACGGTTATGCCGGCGAAAATTGGGCGCAAAGTCCATTGGTATCCATCAGCGGGATGATCCGCACCGGTCAAAAACATTATTTGCTGACCGAAAACTATTACGTTAGCGGGGTGGATGCATTCAACCTCATGAGTTTTTTCGGGGGGCGTTTTGATTTCAGGGGTGCTGCCCTCGATTACGGCCTCTTTATACCCATGTTTGAAGGCATGGACGTTTTTGTTGCAGTACCCTGGCTGGGCGTGGCCATCCCTTTCGGGAATCATTGACATCCTTTGGCCCTATGTGAAGAAACTTTCCTAATTTAGCCGGCAAATTAATTCAAGGTTTTGCCGTGAGGAAGTTTTTTAAGCATTCTACCTTCAAGTTATCCGTGTTTTTCCTTTTCTTTTTCCTGTTTTCAAAGGTATTTGCCAGTGACCCTCCCCCTCCCGAGGCCCTGAGCAATCACGCGTATGCCATTCTTTCGGCCGACAGCATTGATATGGGTCGCCTTCAGGCAGGTAACCCCGGAGTGGGGTCCATAACCCTGACCAATGCAGGCAATAGGGAAATGATCGTGGCCAGGGTACGCAGCTCTTGCGGACTGCTCATTACCTCCTGGCCGGCAAAGCCCTTGAGTCCGGGAGAACAGGCAAGCATTTCCTTTCGTTATGACACCTCCACACTGGGGGCTTTTCGCCGTAATATCGTCATCCATACGAATGCCTGGCAAGGAACCCTGGTGGTACCTGTTAAAGGCGAAGTAGTGCCCGCTCGCCCAAAAGCCTCCGACTAATGGGGCGAAACAACAGATTAAAGTCCTTTCAATATTACTAGGAAATCAATAAAAAATTTGGGAACTTTGCCCCCGAAACAAGCTTGAATTTTTTTCTATCAACCCTATAAATATCAACGTTTATGCCCAAGATTTCTGAAAAGGGACGTATGATGCCCGCAAGCCCCATTAGGAAGCTTGTCCCCTATGCTGATCAGGCCAAAAAACAGGGCGTTAAAGTGTTTCACCTGAACATTGGCCAACCCGACATTCCTACCCCCCAGAGCATGATCGATGCCATGCACAAACTCGACATCAAGGTGATCGAATACAGCCACTCGGCAGGAATCCTTTCCTACCGCGAGAGCATGTGCAAATACTATGAAAAGCACGGGATCCAGGTCAAGCCCGATGAGATCATCGTCACTGCAGGCGCCTCTGAAGCCATCCTGTTTGCCGTACAGACTTGCCTGAACCCTGGCGACGAGATCATTATCCCCGAGCCCTTTTATGCCAATTACAACGGTTTTGCCACCAGCGCCGGGGTAAAGGTGAAACCCATCATCTCCGACATCGACAACGGGTTTGCCCTTCCGCCCATTGCCGAATTCGAGAAGGCCATCACCCCTTCCACCAAGGCCATCATGGTGTGCAACCCCAACAACCCTACTGGCTACCTTTACTCAAAGGAAGAACTGGAGATCCTACGTGAGATCGTACTAAAATACGACCTCTTCCTGTTTGCCGATGAAGTGTACCGCGAGTTTTGCTATGATGGGACGACCCATTTCTCTGTGCTGAACCTCGAAGGCCTTGATGATTATGTAGTATTGTTCGACTCTGTTTCCAAGCGTTACAGCGCCTGCGGCGTGCGTATCGGGGCCATGATCTCGCGCAACAAGGAGGTCATGCAGACCGCCATGAAGTTCGCCCAGGCCCGTCTGAGCCCGCCCTCCCTGGGACAGATTGCCTCTGAAGCAGCCATGGCTACGCCCGACAGCTATTTCGACGAGGTGATCGAAGAATACAAAGCCCGCCGTGACACCGTGGTGAAGGGTATGAACAAGATTCCAGGGGTTACCTGCCCCAACCCCAGGGGTGCATTTTACGTGACTGCACGCCTGCCCATCGACAACAGCGACAAGTTCTGCCAATGGCTGCTCGAATCATTTGAATACGAAAAGCAAACGGTGATGCTGGCTCCTGCGACAGGGTTCTACTCTACCCCCGGTGCAGGAACCAATGAAGTGCGCATCAGCTACGTGCTCAATGTGGGCGACCTCGAGAAGTCTATTCAGGTGCTTGGCGAGGCCCTTAAGGTATATCCCGGCAGGATCATTTAAGAAACAACAAAGAGGTTGAAAACCATCCGTTAAGGTTTTCTGCCTGCGAAACCCGGGGGTCCCCCTTGCTGCTGAGAACAGAAGCGGGGACCTCTTTCTTTTTCGGCTTACACCTTTCCAATCAGGAACTTTCCCGTGTAAGAATCTTCACATTTCACCAGGTCTTCGAGGGTACCTTCAAACACCAGCCTGCCCCCCTCTTCACCACCTTCCGGACCCAAATCGATGATCCAGTCGGCGCTTTTGATCACTTCGGGATTATGCTCGATTACGACCAGCGAATGCCCATTCTCAATAAGAGCATTGAATGCGATCAGCAATTTGCTGATGTCGTGGAAATGCAGGCCCGTGGTAGGCTCATCGAAAATAAACAAGGTTTTTTCGTTGGTGATGCCTTTGGTAAGAAATGAGGCCAACTTGATACGCTGGGCCTCGCCTCCGCTGAGGGTGCTGCTGGGCTGTCCCAGCCTCACATAGCCCAAGCCAACATCAGCAAGAGGTTGTAAGCGCGAAGCGATGCGTTTGCAGTGGGTACCACATTTCGCGGCATTGCCAAAGAATCCAATGGCATCATCCACGGTCATCTCCAGGATGTCAGTGATGGTCTTGCCTTCGAATAACACATCCAGGATCTCCTCCCTGAAGCGCTTACCCTTGCAACTCTCGCACACCAGCGTAATATCAGCCATAAACTGCATCTCGATCTTCACCTGCCCATCTCCTTCGCATTCGGGACAGCGGCCGCCCTCAATGTTAAACGAGAAGAAACCTGGCGTGTACCCGCGCGTTTTAGCCAGCGGCTGATCAGCAAATAGACTGCGGATGTCGTCGTAGGCTTTCAGATAGGTTACGGGGTTCGACCTTGAAGATTTGCCTATTGGGTTCTGATCAATGTATTCTACTCCTGCGATGCGATTATAATCTCCTTCGAGGGCATCGAATCGCCCGGTGCGTTCGCCATAACCACCATAAATCTTCTTTAGCGCAGGGTAAAGAATGGATTTTACCAGTGTGGTCTTTCCAGAGCCACTTACCCCGGTGACCAAAGTCATAACCCTGAGGGGAATCTTCACATCAAAGCCCTTGAGGTTGTGCTGTCTGACGCCTTTCAATTCGATGAACTCCTTCCAGGGCCTCCTCTTTTTGGGTAGTGGGATCTCCAGTTTCCCATTGAGGTATTTCGCCGTAAGGCTGGTTTTATGCTTCAGCAGGTCCTTGAAATCACCCTGAAATACGATCTCCCCGCCATGGCTGCCTGCCAGGGGGCCAATGTCCACCAGCTGGTCAGCAGCCCGCATGATGTCTTCATCGTGCTCCACCACAATCACCGTATTGCCCAGGTCACGTAATTTCTTCAGCACCTCAATCAGCCGGTGGGTATCACGCTGGTGCAGGCCAATACTGGGCTCATCGAGGATATACATCGAACCCACCAGGCTGCTGCCCAGAGAAGTGGCCAGGTTGATACGCTGCGACTCGCCTCCTGAAAGCGTGTTTGACAGGCGGTTTAGGGTGAGGTAGCCGAGCCCTACATCGTTCAGAAAAGACAGGCGTTGATTGATCTCCACCAACAGCCTGCGGGAGAGCTCACGCTCGTGCGGATCCAGGGTGATGGTCTGAAAAAAACGGGCCAGCCTGTCAATAGGCATAAGCACCAGTTCCGTGATGGTTTTGCCCGCCACCTTCACATATGCTGCATCCTTTCTTAGGCGAGTGCCCTGGCATTCCGGGCACACCGTCTTCCCGCGATAGCGCGAAAGCATCACACGGTACTGGATTTTATAGGTGTTCTCCTCCACCATCCTGAAGAAGTCATTCAGCCCGTGGAAGTACGCGTTGCCCGTCCACAAAAGCTGTTTCTGCTCCTCGCTGAGCTGGTAATAAGGTTTATGTATAGGGAAATCAAACTTATAGGCGTTTTTGACCAGCTCCTCGTTCCACAGGCCCATTTTTTCGCCCTTCCAGCAGGCAATGGTTCCTTCATAAATACTGAGGCTCTTGTTGGGAACAACCAAGTCAGGGTCTATGCCAATCACACTGCCAAAGCCTTCACAAACCTTACAGGCCCCATAGGGGTTGTTGAAAGTAAACAGGTTCACCGAAGGCTCTTCAAATTGCATGTCATCCAGCTCAAAACGGCTGGAAAAATGAACCTGTTTTTTCGCCCCGTTCAACTCATATTCCAGCAGGCACTCCCCTTCACCTTCATAAAAGGCAGTCTGCACCGAATCGGCGATCCGGGCCTGGAGATCTCCATCCTCGTCCCGCACCTGGAAGCGGTCAATGATTACGCAAGGCCGCTTCCTGACGGGGATATCCTGGATCAGAGGAAGCGTTTCCTCGATTCGTTTGATCTCATCATTGATCATGACCCTCGAGAAGCCCTGCTGCATCAGCACTGAAAGTTGTTGCTCCAGGCTGCGCCCCTCCTTGAGGGTGATGGGGGCCAGGGTCAGCACCATGGTGTCAACAGGCAATGCCAGGGTATGATCCACCACATCGGTGACTGAATGACGCATCACCAGGTTGCCCGACAAGGGTGAATAAGTCTTTCCGATACGCGCAAACAGAAGCTTCAGGTATTCATAAATCTCGGTGGAAGTCCCAACCGTAGATCTTGGGTTGCGGGTATTCACCTTCTGCTCGATAGCTATGGCCGGCGAGATGCCTTTGATATAATCCACTTCGGGCTTGTGCATCCTTCCCAGGAATTGACGGGCATATGAACTCAGGCTCTCCACATAACGTCGCTGGCCTTCCGAATACAGCGTATCGAAAGCCAGCGAGGACTTCCCTGAACCCGACAATCCTGTGATGACTACCAGGCTGTTGCGCCTGAGCACCACATCAACATTTTTTAGGTTGTGTACCCGCGCACCCTTGATGATGATGTACTTTTTGGGGTCGTAGGTTTCCAGTTTGGCGGTTGCAACCATAGGTTTGAAAAATAGCCTGCAAAGTTACCATTTTAATCTTTCTACCCCAAGCCCCCCTTGCAATCAATTGTTGCAATGAAAACATTTCCAGTGCCCCTGAATTCATTTACACAATAAAGATTTCTTTGTACCTTGCACTGTTTTTCCCCCTGTAACGGGGTGCTTTTTAAAACCTAAAAAACACGAAAAGCTATGATGAAGGAGAATCTGACCGAATTTATCAGCAACAGTATTCGCAAGAACTGGGAGCTGGAATCCATGACAGACTACAAGGGAGAAAGCCTCACCTTTAAGGAAGTAGCCGCGCGAATAGCCCGGCTGCATAGCCTCTTTGACGCCTTCGGGGTAAAAAAGGGTGATAAAGTGGCCCTGATAGGGAAAAACTCGGCCAACTGGGGGGTCACCTTCCTGGGCACCATCACCTATGGAGCAGTCATCGTACCCATCTTGCCCGACTTCAAGCCCAACGATGTTCACCACATCACCAACCATTCCGAATCGATATTGATGTTTGCTGCAGATAATATTTTTGATTCCCTTGAAATCAGCGAAATGCCCGAACTGCTTGGGGCCTTCTCGTTGAAAGACTTTTCCTTCCTGGGCTGCGGCAAGGAAAAGAAATGTCAGGAAGTGGCTGCCAAGGCCGAAAAGGTCTTCCAGAAGAAATACCCCGATGGGCTAAAACCTGAAGATGCCAATTATACCCCTATCCCCAACTCAGAGATGGCTGAGATCAGCTATACTTCCGGCACCACGGGATTTACCAAGGGGGTCATGATATTGCACAACAACCTCGCCGCCAACGTAGTTTATGCCAACGACAATATGCCACTTGACCCGGGCGATAAGATCGTTTCCTTTCTGCCCCTTGCGCATACCTACGGTTGTGCCTTCGAATTCCTGTGGCCTTTTACCCTGGGCTGCCATATCACTTTCCTGACCAAAACGCCAAGTCCCGCCATCATCCTTCAAGCCTTCAAGGAGATCCGGCCAAGGCTGGTGCTTTCCGTACCGCTGGTCATCGAAAAGATTTATAAGAAACAGCTGCTGCCCGTCATCAGCAAGCCCAGCATGAAAGTGCTGCTTAAAACGCCCGTGTTGAACAAGGTGATCAAAAAGAAAATCCGTGAAAAGCTTAGCCAGGCTTTCGGTGCCAATTTCCACGAAGTGGTCATCGGGGGTGCTGCCCTCAACAAGGATGTGGAGCTCTTCTTCAATAAGATCGGCTTTCCCTTCTCTATCGGCTATGGGATGACCGAATGCGGGCCACTGATCAGCTATGCCAACTGGGACAAGACCCGCCTGGGTTCTGCCGGTAAAATTGTAGACAATATGGAAGTCACCATCGACAGCCCCGACCCCTACAAGGAAGTGGGCGAGATCCTGGTGCGCGGAGAGAACGTGATGCTGGGATATTACAAAAACGAAGAGGCCACCAAGGCGGCGCTCGACAAGGATGGCTGGCTGCACACTGGCGACCAGGGCGTCATCGACAAGGACAACTTCATTTACATCAAGGGCCGAAGCAAAAGCATGATCCTGGGCCCCTCGGGGCAGAACATATACCCCGAGGAAATTGAGGCCAAATACAACAACATGCCCTATGTGATGGAAGCTCTCATCATTGAGAAAGACCATCAACTGGTGGCCCTGATTTACCCCGATATGGAAGCTGCCGACAAAGATGGCATCAAAGAAGCCCAATTGAACGAAATCATGGAAAGCCATCGCAAGCATCTCAACCACGAGCTGCCCAACTATATGAACGTAGCCCGCTTTAAGATCGTTCCCGAGGAGTTTGAAAAAACCCCGAAGAAAAGTATCAAGCGCTTTTTATACACCATTGAAGAATAATCCAGGATATACAGCAGTGTTTTCTGCAACAGTGATAGGCCAAACCGCACATTTCCCGTTGCAGAAAACACCTGTTTTTTTCTCGTAATTACAATTGGTTTTCTGGTTATAGTTAAACATATCTTTATCGACACATTAGAGGATGTTAAAAAAATTAAAAAGCATCTTTTTCTTGAATGAAATAAAAAATTAATCTATATTTGCTTTGCTATTCGCAACAAACCCGATGTCGAACTAAAAATGGAGGACTGATTATCGCATAGACGTTTACTCTTTTTCTTAAATACCGGAGGCATTTATGAATAATGACCGCGTAATCTGCGATCAGGAGTTAATACGTCAGTTCATTAACGGTGATCACGATTCATTAGAAGAACTCATCAAACGGCATCAGCGGAAAGTCTTTTCCTATATTCTGCTCATCGTAAAAGACAAGCATCTGGCTGAGGATATCTTCCAGGACACCTTTATTAAGGTGATCAACACCTTGCGTGCCGGATCCTATAATGAGGAAGGGAAGTTCCTGCCCTGGGTGATGCGCATTGCCCACAACCTTATCATCGACTTCTTCCGTAAGTCAAAGCGTATGCCCTACGTTGAGAACAGCGAAGATTACGACCTGTTTGAAACCCTGAAGGTCTACGAGGAAACCATCGAGGACAAGCTTATCATTGCCCAGATTCACGACGATGTGAAGCGCTTGGTAGAATATCTCCCAGAGGAACAGAAGGAAGTGCTCAAGATGCGCCATTACATGGATATGAGTTTCAAGGACATCGCCGAACAGACCAACGTGAGCATCAACACCGCTTTGGGGCGTATGCGCTATGCGCTGATCAACCTCAGAAAAATGGTGAGTGAAAAAGAGATCATCCTGACCCGTTAATGTTGCTATCTTTTTTCTGTTTGAAAAACGGCTCTGAAAGCTGGTTTTTCGCAAATGATCTTTGGTTTTACCTCCCAAAGATTCACTCCTCTCACCTCCTGGCAAGGTGGCTTACCTGTTTTTTGACTCTCCTTGGCTAGTGACTCTCCCTTTTTGCATATGTCATCTCATACAGCTCGTTTCCCTAACAGGTTTTGCTAGTTTTCAGGCCTCTTTTTACCGCAATTGGCCTACCTTTGTCCACTGCTAAAAAAAATATACTGCTATGCAGATCCTGGAAAATCATTCCTTAAAGAAATTGAACACCTTTGGGCTGGATGTCCGTGCCCGGTATTTTGCTGAGGTAAGTTCGGCCGGGGAACTGCACAAGGTCTTTTCGCAATACCCCCCGGAGACCACCCCTCATCTTATCCTGGGTGGGGGAAGCAACCTGTTGTTCACCGGCGACTTTCCCGGGCTGGTCATCAAGGTCAGCATCCACGGAGTGGACATTCTTAACGAAACGGAAGAACAAGTGTTGGTGAGGGCCGCCGCAGGCGAGGACTGGGATGGCTTTGTAGGCTATTGCGTCGCCATGGGCTGGGGCGGGCTGGAGAACCTCTCACTTATTCCCGGGCAGGCGGGCAGCAGCCCCATCCAGAACATCGGAGCCTATGGAGTGGAACTCAAGGACCATTTTTACCAGCTCGATGCCTGGGACAAAATGACCGGCAACAGGGTGACCTTCTCGCGCGAAGCCTGCCGCTTTGGCTACCGCGACAGCATCTTTAAGCGCGAGGGGCGCAACCGTTATGTGATCCTGTCAGTGAGCTTCTGGCTGACCAAAAAAAACCACCGCTTGCAGCTGGGCTATGGGGCCATCCAATCCGGACTGCAGCAAGGAAACATCACGGCCCCCACCATCGCCGATGTGCGCGAAGTGGTTTGCAGCATACGTCGCAGCAAGCTGCCCGATCCGGCCGTAACCGGCAATGCCGGGAGTTTTTTCAAAAACCCCGTCATTGGCCAAAAACAGTTCGAGGGACTTAAGCAAGAATTCCCAGCAATCGTAGCTTTCCCCGATCCCGCAGGCGTAAAGCTGGCTGCTGGTTGGCTGATCGAACAGGCCGGCTGGAAAGGATACCGCGAAGGTGATGCCGGCATCCACCCCCTGCAGGCACTGGTGCTGGTCAATTATGGTCAAGCCACCGGGAAAGACCTGTTGGCCCTTTCAGAAAAAGTGAAGGCCTCTGTGCTCCAACAATTTGGGGTCAGGCTGGAAACCGAAGTCAACATTGTCTGAGCTGAAAAACCTTCAAAAAATGACTTCCAGTGCCCAACTGGCTTCATTTTTTTTGTATCTTGAGCAACAGCAATAGCGAAACAGGATTGTCCGATGGAACAAAACAATACCTTATTCAAAAAAATAGAATTTTACGGAGCGCTCGTCACCCTGGCGCTTTTGATTTACCGCGTGGTCTTTGGCACCGGGCTCAACGGCCTGCTGATCACCGCCCTGGTGGTGATGGCCATTTATTATATGTGGTTTGGCTTTTTTATCTTTTCGGGGCGCTCCCTGCGCGACCTGGCCACCCCCCAGTCGCGGAAAAGAATCAGCCCCTTCAGGATCGCCTCCAGCATTCTCATGGGACTGGTGTATTCCTTCTGCACCATCGCCATCTTGTATGCCGTTTTCTTTTATGAAGCGATGAACTTTATGCTGGCCTTCGCCTTTTTCCTGTCCTTGCTCGCCACCGGCTTCACCCTGGTTTATCATAAGCTCAATCCCGAAGACGGACCATATCTCAGGCAGTTCTACCAACGTTCAGCCATCCTTGGGCTGTTGTGCCTGGCCATGTGGATCACCCCGGTGAATACCCGCCTGAAGGTGCTTTTCCGCCAACATCCTGACTATATCGAAGCCTACCAGAACTACCGCGCCAACCCCGATGATGAGCAGGCCGAAGAAGCGCTGCGCAAGGCCAGGAGTTTCTTCCGGTAATACTTACCACTTCTTGAAAATAAAAAACGCCGCTGCCACCAGCAGAATAAAGCCCACCAGGTAATTCCAGCGAAAATCCTCCTTCAGGTATAGGATGGAAAAGACTGAGAACACCACCAGCGTGATGATTTCCTGCATGGTTTTCAGTTGAACCGCATTGAATTGCCCGTAGCCGATCCGGTTGGCAGGCACCTGGAAGATGTATTCGAAAAAGGCAATGAACCAGGCCACGAAGATGACCTTCCATAATGCTACGTGTTCAAACTTCAGATGCCCGTACCAGGCAAACGTCATAAAGACGTTGGAAATCAGCAGCAATAATATTGTTCGCATAGCAATAAAAAAACCTTCCTAAAATAATCGCGCAAAGGTAGGAAGGTTTAAATATGCTTTTTAAGCAGGAAGAAAATTTTATTCCAGCTTCAGCGAGGCGATGATGCCTTTGATCTTTTCCTCAAGCTGGGCGTTGGTTTGCTCAAAGTCTTCCGCCTTGCCTAGCTTGCCCTTAGCGCCAAAATAGAACTTGATCTTGGGCTCGGTGCCCGAAGGCCGCATGGTGAGCTTGCTGCCATCTTCGAGGAAAAACTGCAGCACATTCGACTTGGGTAAGTCGATGGTGACTTCCCTGCGTTGCACATAGTCAATGCACTTCGAGCTCAGGAAGTCCTTGAATTCGGCCACCTTCACGCCCTGAATCTGCACGGGCGGGTTTTTGCGAAAGCCCTCCATCATGGCCTGTATCTCTTCTACCCCGGCCTTGCCTTTCTTGGTGATGGAGATCAGTTTCTCGAGATAAAAGCCGTTTTCAACATAAAGGTCAATGAGGGTCTCATACAAAGTCTTGCCCTGCTCGCGGGCCCAGGCAGCGGCCTCGGCCACAAAGCAGCACGAGATGATGGCGTCCTTGTCGCGAACATAGTCGCCCACCAGGTATCCATAGCTCTCCTCGCCCCCTGCAATGAAGATCTTCTCCCCTTCAAGCTTACGAATGATCTCGGCAATGTATTTAAAGCCCGTCAGCACGTCGAAGCACTCCACTGCATGTTTGTCAGCGATCTTTTTCAACAGCTCGCTGGTGACAATGGTCTTGACGATAAATTCCTTACCCTTAAGCTTGCCCTTGGCCTTCCACTGCCCCAGGATGTAGCTGATGAGCAGGGAGGCGGTTTGGTTTCCATTGAGCAACACAAATTCACCCTTGAGGTCTTTCACGGCTATCCCAACGCGGTCGGCGTCGGGGTCGGTAGCCATCACCAGCTCGGCATTCACTTCGCGGGCCTTATCGAGGGCCATCTTCAGGGCGGCAGGCTCCTCGGGATTGGGCGAATGCACCGTAGGGAAGTCGCCGCTGGTGACATCCTGTTCGGGCACGTGATAGACGTTTTTAAAACCGAAAGCTTTCAATGCAGCCGGCGCCAGCTTCACCGCCGTGCCATGTATGGGCGTAAAGACGATCTTCATGTCGCGATGCTTCAGGTTGTTTTCGGGCGCCAGTGAATAGGCCTTCATCCGCTCGAGGTACAGGCGGTCCATGGCTTCGCCAAGCATCTCTATGTTCTCGTCCACGCGTTCAAACCGCACCTGGTCGACCGAGGTGATCTTTAGCACTTCGCTGATCACGTTCTTGTCGTGGGGCGCCACCAGCTGTCCACCATCATCCCAGTAAACCTTGTAACCATTATATTCCTTAGGGTTGTGCGAAGCGGTGATCACGATGCCGCTCTGGCAGCCCTTTTCCCTCACGGCAAAGCTCAGCTCGGGGGTAGGACGAAGCCCTTCAAACAGGTATACCTTCATCCCGTTGGCCGACAGGATCTCGGCCGAAATCTCGGCAAAGTAGGCGCTGTTGTTGCGGCAATCGTGGGCAATGGCCACGCTGATCTGAGGCACATCGGGGAAGCACTGTTTCAGGTAATTGGCCAGTCCCTGGGTGGCCATACCCACGGTATATTTGTTCATCCGGTTGGTGCCCACACCCATGATGCCGCGCAAGCCCCCGGTGCCAAACTCCAGGTCGCGGTAAAAAGCCTCGGTCAGCCCCACGGGGTCATTGTCCATCAGCGTCTTCACCTGGTTGCGGGTATCCTCGTCAAACGATTCGCCCAGCCATTTCCGGGCGCGCTCCAGCACTGCTGCATCCACTTTATTCATAGCCTTGGTGTTTTTGGGCAGGCCATAGCCCTGCCTTGTTTACCCCAAAGTTAGAATTTTTAGGCATTGATTAAAAACCCGTTCCTCCAGGGAAGAAAAAAATGGATGGAAAAATGCATCCCTCACAAAATGTCAGCACCATCCCAGCGATTTTTTGTGCCGGGCGAAGGATCATTCCTTCCCTTAGGACATACCTGCTCCCTACTAAGTCTTTTCACCCTTCGCTCCTGCGCCGTATTTAGTCCGTTTCCCTCTCGAAAAAATACAGCCCTGGAACGGAGACGGAACGGACTTGGTACGGACTTGGCACGGAGAAGACCACCCCCAGGCCTTCCATTCCAGGGGAATGGTCTGCCGGGAGTGCGGGAGCCATCTCCCCAGCCAATTCAACTCCCATCAAAAGGCCATTCAATAATGGGCAAGTTTATATATCTTTGAAAATCAATTGCAAATTATGAATGAAATTCTGAGCATTGGACTATTAATTTTCACGGGATATATTTTCGGAGAACTGGCCGAAAAGATAAAACTACCAAAAATATCAGGATACATCCTGGCAGGTATTTTGTTAAATCCAGACTTGGTGGGAATAATGACTAATGACTTTGTTGATCATACAGATCCCTTGCTTTCGGTTTCCTTATCCTTCATAACCTTTTCAATAGGAGGTTCCTTATCGGCCAGCAAACTCAGGGCCTCTGGCAAAAAAGTGATTTTTCTTACGCTGTTTGAATCGGTATTTGCCTTCATTTCCGTTTTCCTTTTTCTGTTTCTCAGTCTTTCCCTGGTCTTCAAGACCTTTGATTCCCTTTATGTTATAATAGCCGTCAGTCTTGTGCTTGCATCCTTGGCCGCCCCCACCGATCCTTCTGCCACCTTAGCCGTTATTCACGAATACAAAGCCCGTGGAGAGGTCAGCTCCACCATCCTGGAGATTGCGGCCTTTGATGATATTGTTGGAATCACCATTTACACGCTGGTTATGGCCTTCGCGGCATTTTTCCTGGGAAAAACAGAACTGGATTTCGGAAAGACGCTATTGAACCTCGGTTCAGGCATTGGCGGGGCTATTGCGATAGGTGGAATCATGGGATTATTGTTCAATGTGACCATAAAATTCTTCAAGGACCAACCCGAAGGAAGCCTGATCGTCCTGACCTTTAGCCTGATATTACTAAGCTACGGCATCTCAGAACTTTTCGGCTTTGAGTCCCTGCTCTCCACCATAGCCCTCGGCGCGGTCGTTTCAAATTTCAATCCCATTTCGGAAAAGATATTCAAGCTGATTGAACGTTATACGGATGAGTTGATCTTCGTGATATTTTTTACCCTATCGGGGCTTCACCTCCAACTGTCTTCCTTCACAGGAAGTTATGTGCTGATAATCATCTATATCCTTGCAAGGATGATCGGAAAATTTTCGGGCATGTATGTAGGTTCGGAAATAGTTCATGCGAGTCCGGCCGTCAAGAAATATACGGCAGGAGGTCTTATCCCGCAGGGAGGCATCGTGATTGGTCTGGCGCTTATTCTGACGGCAGATCCTGTATTTAAGGACACTGCTTCCATGATCATGGGGGTAGTCATTGGCGCAGCCCTGATCCATGAAATTATTGGACCCATATCCTCAAGGTTTTTTCTCAAAAAAGCGGGGGAGCTATGCTGACCATGGTATGATCATACCCCCAGACTTCATGATTAAAGGAAATCGTTTAAAGGTCACTGAAAAATTAAAGGAAAAATGCCGATTATCACCATTGAGATCACGCCCCAGGGCTATGCAAGAAAAGCCGAGATTGCCAGGGTTTTTACCGATGAGCTGAGCAGGATAACGGGAATCCCCAAGGAACCTATCGTAGTGGTATTCCATGAAACCCCTGTGGAGAGCATTGCCAGTGCAGGTGAAATGCTGGCAGAAAAGTTTAAGCGTGATCAGGGAAAGTAAGGGATAAAAATCAACAGAAAAAAAGCATGAACTGGATTATCCTGATCATAGCAGGTTTGTTTGAAGCGGCATTTGCCTTCTGCCTGGGGAAAGCCAAAATAACCTCCGGGAGCGAGATGTACTGGTGGTATGCCGGGTTTGGCATAACCCTTTTGATCAGCATGGCCTTGCTGATCAAGGCCACCCAAACCCTGCCCATAGGTACCGCTTATGCGGTATGGACCGGCATTGGGGCCGTGGGAACCGCCTTGCTGGGCATCCTGGTGTTTAAGGAGCCGGCTACCTTTCTGAGGATATTCTTCCTGGCTACTTTGATAGGATCCATTGTGGGGTTAAAGGCGGTTTCAAATTAAAAGAAGAAAGGAGAAATCAGATTGGAAGAATTGAAGAATGT
>JAZBOS010000023.1 GCA_036351255.1 Bacteroides sp. | reverse complement strand
ATTTCTCCCGCTCCACCTCCATCCCTTTTTGAAGGGGGGGAAGGGAAATCCTCCATTTTAAGGACTTTATCTTTTTTGTCCTTTTTATCCTTTTTATCCTTTCTCCCAAAAGGAAAGGTGGATAAAGGAGTCTCTGAATACTCCGCCTCCTTACCTGTCAAATATACTGTCGCCGCTACGCGGCTTTACGGAACAGGGGGAGCCTTTTCTACCATACTGTCGCCGCTAGGCGGCTTAACGGGAATGGGGGGGATGCCGTTACTACCATACGGTCGCCGCTACGCGGCTTAACCCCATGCACCACGCTCCATGCCCCATGCCATCATCCGTGGAATCCGTACCAATCCGTGTAATCCCTTTTTCATTTTTCATTTAACCACGCTCGTACCATGCTCGTGTGAAGATCGTGTTTGGTTCGGCCGGGCACGACCGGGGTGGGTCGATGGTGGCATTTTGAATAAGTTCGGAATGTTTGAAACAGAATTGTTCCAAATGGGAGCGCGCGGAGAAAATTTCAGTAAGTATAAGCCTGAGTGTAATATGTTTTTTTTTAATATATTTGGAAATAATTGAAAAAAATTATATTTTTGAAAATGAATGTTTTAGGTGTTGGAAATAAATAAAATAAACAGGAAAAAAACAAAATTCTTGTTTATCTATAGGTTTTATGAGATGTAAATACTTATAAAGTAAACCTTAAAAAAATTATCATGAAAAAAGGTTTTATTTTTTGGGTGCTTTTAGTCCTACCGCTGCTGGTTCTTTTACAGGCGTGCAAACCCGAAAACGATCCGCCTGTGGAAGAGCCGGAGGAGCCTGTTTTTGAGTTGTTAGGTCAGGTTTTCGGGCCGGGAATGCATCGCTATGAGTTTGAGGGGTTCAGGCTTGATTTGATTGTTACCGACACTTTGCATAACCCCAAGAGTGTTTTTGTGGAAGGTGAAGAATTCCTGATTGGTTTCAGGGTGATCCACGATTTTGAAGGCTTGTCGATAAGAAAGCGTGATAATATGTTCAAGGGATTAGGGGAGGTTTTGCAATTAGTTAATGACAGTGTCATTAGTTATGGTAAACCACATAGCTCTGTGTGGTGCTATTATACATTTTCAATAGACATTTTCGGAGATAGTTGGTTTTTATTGATTCCATGGTTAGGGGCATCAAACCCGGAAGGCTCAAGCGAGTGTTGGGCACATAACCTGGTGGCTATGGAGCCCCTGGAGCCCGGTGATTATTTTACAACCCTTGAAAACGTTTTATATATTACTTGTGCAGCGGGTCAGGGATTTACTGATAGCCTTTCATTCAGGGTTAATTTTTCTGTTATTGAAAATGAATCTCTCACTAAATCCGGGTTTTAGCCTGGATAAGAGAAACCTGTAATCACTCAAATTTCTCATTGCTTTTTTTCAGGACCATTGCGTTTTCTAAGCAATGGAAATCCTCCCGGTTTCCCCGAATATGCTTATTTTAGCGGAAAGTTTACATACGCAAAAACATAAAATACTTTCCGGAATATGATCAACCAGCAACTGATCAATCCTCGGTCCATCGTGGTGGTGGGCGGGTCGAACGACATCACCAAGCCGGGTGGCAAAATCTTAAAAAACATCATTGACGGGGGCTTTAAGGGCGAGCTGTATGTCACCAACCTGAAGGAGAGCGAGGTGCAGGGCATCCCCAGCTTTCAGAACCCTGCCGAGCTGCCGCAGGTTGACCTGGCGGTGATTGCCATTGCCGCACGTTTTGTGCCCGACACGGTGGATCTGCTGGCGCATCAGAAGAACACCCGGGCCTTTATCATCCTGTCGGCGGGCTTCAGCGAGGAAAGCGAGGCGGGGGCGGCCTTGGAGAAAAAAGTGGTGGACACCATCAACAGCGTGAACGGGGCTTTGATAGGCCCCAACTGTGTGGGCATCCTCACCCCCCATCACCAAAGCATCTTCACCTACCCCATACCCAAACTCGATCCCAAAGGCTGCGACTTCATCTCGGGCTCGGGTGCTACGGCCTGTTTCATCATGGAGGCGGGCATCCCCAAGGGGCTTACCTTTTCGAGCGTGTTCTCGGTGGGCAACAGCGCCCAGATGGGGGTGGAGGAAATTTTGCAATACCTCGATGAGACCTTTGACCCTGAGAGCAGTTCACGGGTAAAACTGCTTTACCTTGAACAGGTCGACAAGCCTCAGAAGCTGCTCAGGCACGCCTCTTCGCTGATTCGCAAGGGATGCCGCATCGCTGCCATCAAGGCGGGCAGCTCTGCCGCGGGCAGCCGTGCCGCCAGCTCGCATACGGGGGCGCTGGCGAGTCCTGATGTGGCGGTGGATGCCCTGTTCCGCAAGGCAGGCATCGTGCGCTGCAGCGGGCGTGAAGACCTTATCAGCGTGGCCTCGGTGTTTATGCACCCCCGGCTGGAAGGCAAGAACATAGCTGTCATCACCCACGCAGGCGGACCGGCGGTGATGCTCACCGACGCCCTCTCCAACAGCGGTCTGGAGGTTCCACATATAGATACCCCCGCAAGCAAGGAACTGCTCACCAAGCTCTTCCCCGGCTCATCGGTGGCCAATCCCATTGACTTCCTGGCTACGGGAACGGCCGAACAGCTGGGCATCATTATCGACTACGTGGATAATCAGTTTGACAACATTGACGGGATGGTGGTCATCTTTGGCACCCCCGGCCTGTTCCCCCTCTTCGACGTCTATGAGGTGCTGCACCAGAAGATGCTGACGGCCCGCAAGCCCGTCTTCCCGGTATTGCCCAGCACCCTGACCGCTAAGGCCGAGGTGGAAGACTTCATTGCCAAAGGACGGATCAACTTCCCCGATGAGGTGACCCTGGGCAATGCCCTGTGCAGGGTTTACCATACCCCGGCTCCGGGTCCTGAGAAAGTAGAATTGCCTGCCGTGGATCATCAGCGAATCCGTGCGATCATCGAGGGGGCAGGAGATGGATACCTGGCTCCCGAAGCGGTGCAGGGCCTGCTCGATGCAGCGGGCATCCCCCGTGCAGGCGAAGCCGTGGCCGCCACAGAGGCAGAGGTGCTGAAAGCCGCTGAGCAACTTGGTTACCCCCTGGTAATGAAAGTCGTGGGACCCGTGCACAAGAGCGACGTGGGCGGGGTGGTGCTCAACGTGAAGGATGCAGAAGGGGTGAAGCGTGAGTTCGCCCGGATGATGCAGATCAAGGACACCACGGCCATCCTGATGCAACCGATGCTGTCGGGCACGGAGCTGTTCGCCGGCGCCAAGCGTGAGGATAAATTCGGGCATATGGTGCTGTGTGGTATGGGCGGTATCTTTATCGAGGTGCTGAAGGACGTCTCCTCGGCCCTCTCACCCCTCTCAAAAGATGATGCCCTGGGGATGATCCGCAGGCTGAAGAGCTATAGGATCATCCAGGGGGTGCGCGGCCAAGAGGGCATCAGCGAAGACAGGTTCTCGGAGGTGCTGGTACGCCTCTCCGCCTTGCTGGAAGCTGCCCCCGAGATCTACGAGATGGACCTGAACCCCCTGCTGGGCAAAGGCGAACAGGTGGTGGCGGTGGACGCGAGGATTAACCTGGTGAAGTAAAGACTTAAGAGAAGAAGCGAGGATGCGAGGACGCATATCAATTAGCAGTAGGAAGTAAAAAGTAAGAAGTAGAAAGAAAAATCCGTCGCATCAGCCTCATTCGTGTGCCATCAAGAAACCGTCCATAGATAAGCAATGATGTAAGTCGCTTGTAAACAAATATTTATTATCAGCGAACATTAGTGGAACCGGAGATTTCATGGGGCATAGAGAACGAGGAAGCGAAGATGCGAAGATGCGAAGATGCGAAGATGAGCTGATTAAACAGATTGTAAAGGTTTTCGCTCATAACGGCATGGGGGAAGAGAAGTGGGCCAATAGCCAAAAGCCAATAGCTAAGGGCTGATCTCAACCTCAACCTTAACCTTTCCCGAGGACCTGGTCGATGATCTTCACGGCCTCAATAAGTTCGTCTTCGTTGCGGATGCGCAGGCGCTGGCTTCTGAAGGCATCCTTGATTTCTTGTGAATGCTCGGGAAAGAGGCGGTAAAGGGCTTTACGGTTAAAGCGTTTGACCTCCCGGGCCTGGTTATCGGGCATGAGGATGTAATAGGCCGGGTTGGGTTTTAGCTGGGCCCTGGCCACCAAGGCGTTTCCACGGTTTTCGATAACTTCCCTTTTGGTATGGATGCTGCGGTGGACCAGCAGGCGGATGCCTCCCTGGTACATCATTTGCGCGTAAATATTGATGGGATTGGGCTCATACCATCGCTTAAAGGTGATATTCTCAAAATACAGGCTGTCTTCCAGATAAGGAACAAGCAGGCTAAAGGAACGCACCATTTGCTTGTCGATCTGGATTGGCTGGAAGTTGGCAGGGTTCAGCCAGATGAGCTGGTCGAGGTATCCATTGTAACGCAACTGCTTCACTTCCACCACTTCACCGGTGGTTAGGGTCACACGCCCGGGATTCCATTCCTGGAGCAAGTACATACTGCCTTGTGAATTAAGGGAGAACGAGAACACCTCTCCCGACAACCTGGCCTGATTGGGGGGAACCATGGCATCGTTTTTCTCTTCATTGGCCAGAACCGGTGAAAAGATCAGCAGAGACAGGATCGTTATGATGGGCTTAAACATGGGTTAGGGCTTAATGGTAATCACTTTTTGAAAATGAATGGCCTTGCCATCGGGGCAGAGGCCCTGGATGGTCAGCAGGTATTCGCCGCTGAGGTCACCGGCAAAAAATTCCAGTTGGGTGTCCCTGTCTGAACGGACTCTCAGGGAAGGTTCCCAGAACAGCAGGTTTCGCAGATCGGGCTGCGCGGCAGTATTAGCTTCATTATCATGGCGGGGTGACACGAAACGGCCGGGCCTGCAGGGCGCATCATGGAACACTATGGTTGGAGATGGTTTCAGGTCCAGTTCTTGCCAGATATTTTCACGGGTAAAAAGGGCAATGATCCCCGGGAAATACATCTCTCCATGCATCCACTCGAGGTTATGCACCTGGATCTCCGTGAGGGTAGCCGAGTTAAGCTCTATCAAAGGAGCCAGATCATAGGTAACAATGCCATCGACAAACAGTATGGGTGAGCCTTCGAGTTGTTCGCGTTCGTTGGCGCTGACGATGGTATGCCTGTATTCATCCCCATTTTGCCGGATGCGCCAGGCAGGGATCAGTTCCCGTGAGATTTCGCGAAGATCGCTTAAGGGAGCATAGTTGTCCAGGCGAATAAGGCTCACCGGGTTTGCAAAAAGCCGGGGGGCAGTGAAGTAATATTGTTCGGGGGTGAGACTGGCACCAAGGCTGGAAATGCCAAAAGCCTTGTTAACACTCACCACCTCCTGGGCCTGCAAGAGATATTCTTTTTTGGCGGCAAGTCCCTTGAACCAGGACTTTTCAAAAGGTTTTTGGAACACAAATTTATCGAAGATCTCAATGTCAATGAGGCCTATATAGGTTTCGGGGTCGGGAGTGAAAACCAGTTCCCGGTCGTTGTAATAGCCATCGAGCAGAAACTGGAATTCTCCCTGATCATTGGTTCGGGAATACCTTAGATTGACCAGGGTATCGGGGGTGCTGAGGATTATCCTGACGTTTTCGAGCGGGCTTCCATCCAGACTCCGGCTTACTTTTCCCGACACGATCAATTGGTTGGTTTCCATGAAGAAAACGTTACGCTCGGGGGCATTGCTGAAATCGAACCCCTCTTTTGCTGTGATGCATGCCAGGCGCTGGTTGATGGCCTCAGGGGACAGAGCGCCAAAAGCTTCCAGTGCTTTGTTCGGCTCCATCTGCAATGCCCTGGCAAGATCCATGGCATTTTGCCAGCTTTGCAGACCCAATGAGGCGTCCTGAAAAGCTTCCTTTCGTGCCAGGGTTATATTGAGTTCCCGGGGGGCCATTTGCCCGGCTTTCTGAATATCAACAACGATCTTTTCCCTTTTGGAGAATTGGCCGTTCAGCGAAAATTGCGGGCCAGCAGGGTTAGCAGGGTGATACCAGAATCGTTTGCCAGATTCTATCCCGCCATTTTGGTTTAATTTTATCAGGATTAATCCCCGGGGGAGTTCATGTTCAGGAAAGCTTTGAGAATGGGTTTGTCCAGCAGCAAGGTTTAATGAGAACTGCCTGATCACCTGTCCGTTTTGCTCAAAGGTCAGATTTCCACTAAAGGTCTTTTCCGGCTGGGCTTCAACCGAAACCAGGATGTTGCCATTTTGCCGGAAGGCATGGAAGGCTGCTCCAGAATCGGAAGGAGCAGGGAGCCGGAACGTCTCATCCGTTCCTTCCAGGTAGGCAACACAACCCAGACCGCTTTGCGGGATGATGGGAATTGTAGCCCAGCCATGCTCATTGAGCCGGGTTTGGGCCAGGGTATCGCCCCTTTCGCTGAGGATGGTGACCTTCCTGAATGAAGCATCAAATTCACCATTGCTAACCATCAGCACTTTATTCTCCACGCCGCTGACCAAGGCGCCACCTTCAGGAAAGAAACTTACCTTGGGTGAAGTATCTGCTGGAGGGAAAAGCGTTTCCAGGCCGGTATCGAAACGGTTTGCAATATACAAGGGTTTACGGAAATACCACTCTTCACCTGCATTGCGCATCCAATTGGTAAAGGCAATAAGTTCATAGTATCCTGAAGAAAGGGTGTCGGGCAGATAAATGTTACCATGGGCTTGCTGGTCATCCAGTTCAACTGCAGCCCGTTGAATGATGCCCCTTTCATTTCGCAGTGCCAGGTAGGCAAATCCACTGGTTCTTCCCTGGATATGGGGTTCGGAGAACAAGGTCAGGTCGAAAAAGAGATTTTCGCCGGCCACATAGAGGTCGCGATCGGTGAGAAGGAAAATCGTTTCACGGGGGTTGGAGGGAATGCCCCAGGAATTTGCATGCAGGGGCATGATGGCCACCAGGAAAGCGAAGAACGAAAGAAAGCGTTTATATTTCACGTTTAATATACTTGTTTTCAAGGTTATGGAAAGAGCCAATGATCAGGGAATTGCTCATAAAGGCATCCCGAACGGGGAATGGTGTCCAGGTTTCCGATAAATTCAATGGTAACGTTGTTTTCGAAGAAATCAGCAATGACCTTATAAGTCATGACAAACTCGGAAGAGGCTTCAAAGAGGCCCAGGACTTCCTGGGAGGAGTCGGAGGTACACTGGATGTTCCCCGGGAGCTGGGAGGCGATGGGGTCGAAGAACCGCCCTTCATCACCCAGCTGTTCATTTTTTGCCTTATGAAACAAATAACTGTCTTCATTCAGGGTGAAGATCTTATTAATCATCACCCGGTGCATGTCATAGAGCTGGGCATTGATGCCGTAATAAACAAAGTCGTTGCGGTTCCTGATCACGAACCCCACCTTATCGGTGGCCTGGGGCAGGCTGTTGGGGTTGCCGATGTCGGTGCCCAGCTGCTCGTTGATGGTGCGTTTGACCCAGCAATAGTCATAGGTTTCGGCCGCCATTCCAAACTGATAAACGATGATATACTGAAGGTATAAGTCGGAAATAAAGCGGTAGCGGGCTGTTTGTTCCACCCCTCCCGAAGTCTGAAGAAAGGTATTGGTGCCGTCAATGGCAGAAATATAGACATTGTCGGAGATGTTGGAGTGGTGGTAAAAGACTTCCTGCCCCAGTTGGCCGAAAACAGAATCGATGGTAAGCGGGGGAATGATCTCCTGGGGTGCCGACTGGTATTCTTCACCCTGGGAGGTTGTGATATACAACACATAGCTCTCGCCAATGACGCCTGAGAAATCAGGGGGTGTCTGGTAAACGCCCGGCTGGTTTTCTTGCAGGAACACCACTGTTCCATCTGTGCCTGTGATCTTTACACTGGCATCGAGGACTTTTTCGGGGGCAAAGACCTCCTGGAACTTCACGGTCCTGGTCAATTTAACCGTATGTGGTCCTGGCTGATCGGTGATGAGGCCTTCCACCACCAGCAGGGGTTCAGTATTATCCAGTGTGGCACGGTATTCTTCCTGACAGGCTGAAAAGAAAAGCACGCCAGACAATAGTATCCAAAGGGCTATGTTGATTTTTTTCATGGTCAGAACGAGAAATTATAGGTTAGGGTAGGCAGGGGGCGGCCAATGATGTAAAGCTGGTAAAGCTTGAAGGAACGTGGCTCATAAAGTCCCGTAGGCTGCTTTTTGTAAAAGACTGAAAAGGGGTTCTTCCTGCCGTAAAGGTTCATGATCGAGACGGTCCAACTTCCTTTTCCACGGCGGTTTACCCTCAGGTTTTCATCCAGGGTGATGCTGATATCCAGGCGATGGTAGTCGGGCAGCCGGTATTTGTTGCGGTCGGAATAATAAATCAACTGGTTGCTTCCCTGCAGGAAGGTATGCTCAGGCAGCGTGATGGGCCGTCCGGTGTTGTATGTAAAGGTCCCGGCAAGGCGCCAGCGGCGGCTGATATGATAGTTGGCATTGATCACCAGGTTGTGGGGACGGTCAAAGTTTGAGGGGAAATATTCATTGCCGTTGATCTGGCTTTCAGCATAGGGGCTGGCCGATCTTACCCGGCTTGCCGACCAGGTGTAGCTGGTCCAGCCTGTCAGCCTTCCGGCGTTTTTCCTGACATAAAACTCCAGCCCGTAGTTATATCCCTCTGCATTGATAATATCGGTTTCCAGGTAATCGTTCAGGGCAATCTCGGCCCCGCTTTTGTACTCAATGGCGTTGTGCAGCTGTTTAAAATATGCTTCCACGGAGGTTTCAATGCTGTTATCAAGGAAATTGCGGAAATAACCCACCGCATATTGATCACTGCGCAGCGGCTTCAGGTGGCGGTCGCTGAGTTTCCAGATGTCAGCGGGTGCCATTACGGAGGTGTTTGAGATGAGATTAATGTACTGGTTGATCCTGGAGAAACTTAATTTCACCGAGGAGGTTTCTCCGACATTAAATCGCAGACCAGCGCGGGGCTCCAGGCCGTTATAGCTGGCCATGACTTCGTTGGAATCGTACCAAAGGGTGTCGATGATGTTTTCAGGCAGCCTGGGCATGTTTTCTTCGTAAAGATGAGATTTTCCGGGGCCAAGCTGAAGGTATTGCGTAAAGCGGAGCCCCAGTTCCAGGTTGATGCGCTCTGTGAGCACGATCTCATCGCTGATGAAAGCGGCCAGTTCGAGGGCCTGTTCGCGGTCCATGGTTTTGGGATCTATCAGCGACTGATCACCAATGGGTTTCATGATGCCGGGTTCAATGCCATAATGGAAGCCGTTGATCCCGAACTCGATCTTATGGTCGGGAACGGGCAGCCACGAGAAGAACCACTTCAGGTTATAATAGTCTATGGACGAATTGACTCCCTGGTGGATATAGGGGTTGATGTCGGGCGTTTCTTCAATGAGATAATTATAGTTGCTCATCCCCAGGATAAAGGTGGACGAGAGCCTGGCGTTAATGGCACTGTTCAGCCTCAGGGAAGCCAAAGTATTTTGGTAGTTGTAGTCGGTATCGCCGCCGAAGCCAAAGCGGTCGGCGCTGTGATAGCCAAAAAGGGTGAGGCGGTTTTTGGGTCCCAGGGCTGCATTCAGGGTGCCGGTCAGGTCAAAGAACCCAGCCGAACTGTTTAGCAGGTCATCGTTGGGTATCTTCTGCAGGAACCAGTCGGAATACGATGTTCTGGCCCCAAAAGAGAAGGTGATTTTTTCTTTGATGATGGGGGTCTCAAACAACAGGCGGCTGTTCAGAAGCCCTATCCCTCCCATGATGGTGGTTTTTTCCTTATCCAGTCCTTTGCCCAGGCGAATATCCATGACAGAGGAAGCCCTTTCCCCAAAGCGGGCCGGGGTTCCTGCCTTGATCAGGCTTAGACTGTTAACCAGGTCGGGGTTGACCACCGAGATTAGGCCGAAAAGGTGAGAAGAATTAAACAGGGGGACATTTTCGAGCAGTATCAGGTTCTGGTCAGCCCCTCCGCCGCGCACGTTGAAGCCGGTGCCAAACTCGCCGACCGACTGTATGCCGGGCATCAGGGTAATGCTGCGCACAATATCGCGCTCACCAAAGGTGCCCGGCAACTCTTTTATAGCTTGTGCATCGAGGTTGATCATACTCATCTGGGTGCGCGAAATGTTCTCTTCGGCCCGCTGTGCTGTGATGGTAAATGCTTCGAGCTGGGTACTGCTGCTGAAGAGGTCAAATTCAACGTTGCCGGGGCTGATCAGCCTGATCTGCTGGTAACGGTCCTCGTACCCCACATAGGAGATGCGCAGCCTCAGGTCGCCCACCGGAAGTTCCATCCTAAAATACCCATCGAAATTGGAAGAAGCTCCTGCGCCTGTTTCTGTTTCATATAATACAGCGCCCATCAAGGGCTCACCGGTGCTGCCATCCAGGATACGGCCCGTAAGGGTGGCCTTGGAAAAACGGCCATACTCCGAGGGATTGCCCACCACGATCTGGTCTTCGCTTGGGGCTAACTCAAGCTGGCCACCTTCGTCGGGCACCAAGAAGATCATCCCATCCAGGGTGACCAGGTTCAACCGGTGCCCCCGCGTGAGGCGGGTTAATGCATCCGGAAGGGGCAGGTCGAGCAACTCGCCGCTATAACTAACATCCCCAAACCATTCTTCCTTGAAGAATATCCGGGTGCCGTGCTTTTGCTCCAGCAAATGAATGGCCTGGGCGGCAGTAAGTTCTTCAGGAGTTTGCAGGGGAGTGCCCTGCGAAAAGGAAGGGGAAGAAAGAAACCCTGTGATCGTAACGAAAAATAGAAGAACAAAAATGTTTCGGTAAATTATCATGGTTGATAGTGAGGAGCTTTTTCTGGATTAGAATTGTGTTCGAATGTCAGCTGATAATCGTATAAACAATTGAATTTCAACATAAAATATGCCATTTTTATTAAAAACCTATGATCCAATCATTCATTAAAAAGACCTGCCGGAATTGTCTGAAAATTTGTGTTCACTTGCGGACGCTAAAGTCCGGATTTGAACAATAAACTAAACTTTGCTGCCTGCCCTGATGTTTTGCTTGCTGTGCCATCCCATTTCTTTAGAGCGGAGGCAAATATCCGCAATTTTAGCGGACTGTCAAAATTTATTACTTCTCCCCAATGGGAAAAATATCATGGAAACAATGTTCATATTAGATAAGAATTCAACGGCTTGGTTTAAATTTGCCGAAAATATTTTATAGCCTTTTTATTTCCCATTAATTAACTGCCTGGTTTATGCAAAAGAAAGACCTGATTTTTATCGCCTGCGTATTACTCTTTTTCCTTCCCTTTTTTGTGATCGACCCCCTGTTGGAAACCTACAAATTGTTTAATCAGCAGCACGGAATGATCATGAGTTTTGTAAAATTTGCCATTCTGGCTACTTTGGGGGAAGTGATCGGGCTAAGGATCAAAACCGGGCGTTATCATCAGGCGGGTTTTGGCGTCTTGCCCCGGGCGGTGGTTTGGGGGATTCTGGGGCTGACGATACAAATGGCTTTTGTGATCTTCTCCACGGGCACCCCGCAGTTCCTGGCTTACCTTGGTCTCAGCGGCGCTCCCGGCATCCTCGACCATCCTGGCTTTAGCGGGCTGAAGCTCACCACGGCATTCCTGACCAGCACTGCCATGAACCTGATCTATGCCCCGGTAATGATGACCATCCACAAGATCACCGACACCCATATTGAGCAAACCGGGGGCACCATCAGCGGCTTGCTGAAACCCTTTAATACGGGAGAGATTATGGCCGGCATTAACTGGCGGGTGCAATGGGGTTTTGTCTTCCGAAAGACCATTCCTTTATTCTGGATCCCCGCCCATACCATCACCTTTATGCTGCCTGGCGAATACCGCGTCCTGTTCGCCGCCCTCCTGGGTATCATGCTGGGCGTGTTGCTGGCTATCGCTGCGGTGATGGGAAAGAAGAAATAGCATTTGCAAACCTTTTCTGTCCGGAAAAAAGTTGTTCTTACATTAAACTCCGCCTGGATTTCGGTATCTAACAGGAAATTCAAGCGTGGTTTTATGAAAAAAAATCTGTTGTTTCT
>JAZBOS010000022.1 GCA_036351255.1 Bacteroides sp. | reverse complement strand
ATCCCTTTGGCGGTTTTTGTCTGGTTCTTTTTACTGTCGGTTTCCATCGGAGTTTTGCAGGATCGCATCGGCAAGCGAAACATGGTGAACATTGGCATGATGGTCACGGCGGCAGGGCTTCTGCTTCCGTTCTTCATTTACACTTTCCCCACCTTGCTCATCGGTTTTGTCTTCCTGGGTATTGGCAATACCATTATCCAGGTTTCTGCAAACCCGCTGATCATGGATGTGGTGCCGGTTGACCGGCGCTCAAGCTTCCTGAGTTTTTCTCAGTTCATCAAGGCCATTGGCTCGATGGTGGCACCCTTTGTGGCATCATACTTTGCCATCAAGTTTGGCAACTGGAAACTGGTTTTCCTGGTGTTCGGGCTTTTCTCCATCCTTTCGGTGATCTGGCTGCATCTGACACCCATTACCGAAACAACTTCCACCGAAAGCAAGGCCTCATTCCGTTCGGCGTTCAAGCTGCTGGGGACACCCTATATTTTGCTTATGGTGCTCGGAATCTTCTTCGTGGTAGGCATAGATGTGGGCATCAACTCCACATCGGGGCAGTTCCTGATGGACAAACTTGGGATGGACCCTGAGCCTGCCAAGCAGGGCAGGAGTCTTTACTTCCTGGGTAAAATGCTTGGGACCTTCCTGGGGGCGCTGTTGCTCACGAAATTTCACCCCGGCAAATTCCTTGTCTTCTCTGCATTTGCTACCCTGGCAACGGTGCTTGCTTTTATCTGGGCACCAAGTCCGGTTTTGGCCATTACCATGATGTTCCTGATCGGGATGGCTGCATCCAATATTTTTCCACTAATTTTCTCCATCACAGCAGGTAATTATCTGACCCGTGCCAATGAAATTTCAGGACTTATGATCATGGCCGTATCGGGCGGAGCCTTTATTCCTCCCCTGGTGGGCCGGGTGTCGGACCTGCTGAGCGTTACAGCCGGTATGTATGTTTTTGCAGGCTGTGCAATTTATTTAGTGTTTCTTTCCTTTTTTGCCCTTGTGAAAAAGCCGAAAGCATGAAACATTTTTTGACCATTCCGTAATGGAGAATAAATGCAAAGCCTGACAAAACGCAAAACCAAACAATTTCTGATGCCTGCCGGGAAGCCGGCGGTTAAGCCCGGTATGTACGACATTTACCCGGCGCACCGCCTGGACGAAGGATTGATCTTTACCGGCTTCGAATCACTTGCCAGGGAAATTGCAAAGTACCCGATTGTTATCATTGACGGATACCAGGGCGTGTTTTTTGAAGAGATCAGGGCATTGCTGCAAAAGTGTTTTCGGGATATGGGTTTAAGTGTAAACTGGATCAGTGCTTCTTTAGCCCAGAAGCCAGAGAATGAAATCGACCCAATGATCATGCCTTTCCTAGGTGGCGATGACCCCTTGTTTGGCACCCGGACCACCCTTAGCCTTCCTGATTTTTTCGATGCTGAGAAATTGAATGCTATAAAGGCAGATGCAGCCTTTGACCTGAATATTGTTTATGGTACCGGAGCCGCTTTGAGTCCGGTGATGGGCTTGCTGGTTTATTTCGACCTGCCAAAGAACGAGCTGCAATTCAGGGCCAGGGCAGGCTCAGCCACCAATTTCGGTGCGGAAGAGCCCGGCGATTACGGGCAAATGTATAAGCGCTTTTACTTCGTGGACTGGGTGGTGCTTAATGGCCATAAACAGGAAATCCTGGACAGGATAGATGTTATTGCCGACGGTCAGCGACCGGGTGAGGTCAATTGGGCTTTCGGAGATGACATACGTAAGGGGCTCCATGAAATGAGCCGGAGTGTTTTCAGGGTACGTCCCTGGTTTGAGCCAGGCGTTTGGGGTGGCAGCTGGTGTCTGCAGAATATTGATGGGCTTAACCGGGATGTTCCCAATTATGCCTGGTCATTTGAACTGATCGTGCCAGAAAACGGCCTCATCTTTGAAAGCGCCGGCCTGCTGCTGGAAGTTTCCTTCGATATGCTTATGTTCAGGGAAGGCCTTAATGTGCTTGGAGATGCCTTTGAAAGGTTTGGAACAGAGTTCCCCATACGTTTCGACTTCCTCGACACTTTTGACGGTGGCAATCTTTCCGTTCAGGTGCATCCCACAGAGAATTATACGCTAAAGCATTTCAATGAAAAGTTT